>JBDKTH010000986.1:0-6417 GCA_039680305.1 Thermoguttaceae bacterium
GTCCTCGCCGAATCTCCGACAAGCAGTTGCGGCAATTGCGGGTATTGCTTCGGCAAGGGGCGGTGGCACACGGTTGGTCCAACCATCTGTGGACCGCTGTGCGTGTGGCGATCTTGATCGAACGACACTTTGGCATCAAGTATCACCCGGAGCATGTACGCAAACTGCTGAAACAACGTCTGCACTGGACCAGCCAGAAACCGCAGAAACACGCGCGCGAGCGCAACGACAAGGAGGTGGAACGTTGGATCGCCGAAGACTGGCCGCGAGTGCTTCGTCAAGCGGTTCAGCGGCTCGCCCACGTTGCGTTGCTGGACGAATCGGGCTTTTTGCTCGCCCCGCTGGTACGCCGCACCTTGGCTCCGCGCGGAGAGACGCCCATCCTGGATTGTTCGGAACGCCGCGACCGCATTTCCGTGATCAGCGCGATCACGCTGAGTCCGCTCGCTTTGCGTGTGGGATTGCACTTTATGTTGTTGGGCGACAACGAGAACTTCCACGGTGAGGAGGTCGTGTTGTTCCTGCGGCAACTCAAAGGGGAGGTCGGAGGTCCATGGACGATCGTGTGGGACCGGAACCAGATCCATAGCAAGTCGCGGGTGGTCCGCGCCTGGTTGACAAAGCACCCGGAAGTCGTGGTCGAGGACTTTCCCGCTTACGCTCCCGGCACCAACCCGGACGAATCGGTGTGGTGCTGGACCAAATATGGACGGTTGTGCAATTTGGCCCCCGCCGATGTGGATGAACTGCGTGAGCATATCTGGGACGCGCTGACCGCCTTGGAACATCAGCCCCAGTTGCTGAAATCGTTCATCGTGCATGCGAAATTGCCGTTGCTAACGCAATAGTGACTTTACTTTTGCTGGACTCAGTAAGTATCTTCGCTCCCCGTCGGTTGCGGGCTGGCGCCGCGTCGGGGTCCCCCGGCTGTTTTTCGCGATGGTCGGCCACGCCGCCGCCCTGGTCCTCGGACAACTCGCGTTCTGGTTTGGCAATGGCGACGACGGGGCGACCCGCGCCCGCATCATGCTCGAGGGCAAGTATTGGGTACACAAGACGTACAAGCAGTTGGCCTTGGAAACCGGACTGACCGAGTGCCAGGTACGCGATGCGGCCCGCAAGCTGGTCGCCCGCGGCCTGCTGATTCGCCGGCCTGGCAAGGCCGGCACGCAGCGGACGTCCTTCTATCGCTTCAACTACGACGAGCTCGAACGACAGTGGGACGCAGCCGTCGCCGCGGGAGGGTTTTCGCCGCGGACGCCGCCGAGCCTCCCGCTCCCGCAGGAATCCGAGGAGGCCTTAAGCGACGAAGCCCCAGCCTCTCAGCGTGGATCATCGTCGCGTGCCCGCCCCCGGAACTGACCGGCTTCATGGATTCGGCCAACGGCAAGGCCGGCAGGGCGTGCTGCGTGTCCCGTCGCTGCCGCCCCGACAGATCTCAAACCCTCGTGTGGCAAGAAACGAACACGGTTCGTTGAGGCCCCCAAAGGACGAGAGCCTTCCCTGAAGGCTCCCAACGAATAGGCCCGTGCCGTCCAGTCCGTCGCCACGGCGGCGGCCTGGATGGGCACGCATGGCGCGAACGCGTCGCCGTTTCGTGGCAGCGACACTGGCCTCCACCGCAAGCGCCCCGCAAAGCGGATGACGGTTTCGAAAGCGGCTAGGCGTCGTGACGGCAGGGATCAACTTGGGAGCCCTGCAATCCACCCAATTGATGCACAAAGGGGACGCCCGAAAGAGGCTAAGGGAAAACTCTATGTCTCCAGACGTCCGAGGGATGGCATAAGGGCTCTCGTCTAGAGGAATGCACGCCGCTCAAGCTCACCCGGACGAAGACCAATGTGTGAGAGACGCATTATGGAAACGACAGTCTTGGCTCCCACGTATTTGACACATGCAATTGCATGGCGCCAACAAGCATATGTACCGTGATCGCCCCGCACGACCCTTGACAGCGTGCTGGAGGCATGTGAGCTTTCTTGCACGTTGACATGTGGTGGTCAGCGACCAGACGGGAGCAATCAACCACTGCATGCCGTTTACTCCAAGACGCGTTTCGAGTCCAGCCGTGTCGGGGACGCCTAGCGTGAGGTCCGGCCCCCGGCGTTGGCACTCTTGATTTGTCCCTGCCGCCCACGCCATTGGCGTGGCGGCATCCAAACATCCTTGCCCGGCCACGTCAACGTCCAAGGGTACTTGGACCGCGAGGCGAACGACGGCTCGCCGCAGATCCGCGAGTGTATCGCGGGTCGGACGAGTCCTCGGACATGGGCATCTTCATCAGAGTCCGTGGTTGGCGGAGGCGACTCCCCACACTGACGTCCATCTCGGCATATCCTCGTGGACACGGCGAGGAGAGTCGCTCACTAGCGACTCTCCCGGGCGAAATCCGTTAGGTGAGCCAGAGTCTCCTCGTACGCGACAAACGTGATCAGGCTCCGTCGTATGACGGCGACCATCACACGGCGTCGCCGCGTGAAATTGGGCCCATGCCCCTAGAACTGAGGACAACAACTATGGCACATAATCGGATCAGTTGGTTCGGCGGCGAGAATTGGGCGAGGCTGTCGCAGCAGGACCAGGAGTCGCTAGTAGGACTTGAAAAGAAGCTTCAGGTCGTCCGGGACCGCGTCGCGGGCGTCGCCAAGGGGTACCATACCGGATGTGCGATCACCGGCCGAGGCGGCACGTGCAAGAGCTGGACCGTGATGCACACCCTCAAAGAACTCGACGTGCATCACCGGCTCCACAACTCCCACATGACGGCCAGGGGGCTCTTCGACGCCTTCGCTCGGGCCCCCAGTGCGGTCCACGTGGTCGAGGATGCCGAGCGAGTCCTGCGCGATCCGCTCTCCCTAGGGATCCTCCGCAGCGCAACCTGGAGTAGCCACGATCATGAGCAGACGGAGCGGCTCATCACGTGGCATGTTCATGGTGCTGCCCCCGATATTCCCTTTAAGGGTGGAATCATCCTGATCAACAATCGGCAGCTGAGCGATCTCCCCGAGGCTCGCGCCTTGGCCACCCGTCTTTCGCTCGTCGATCTGGACGTCTCCGATCAGGAGATCGCCGCCCTGATGCGGCAGGTGGCCCTGCAAGGATACCGGCTCCACGCGTCCATCCTGGCCCCAGATGAGTGCCTGGAGGTGGCGGAGTATATCATCGCCGAATCGCCGCAACTCAACCGCCCGCTGGACATGCGGTTGTTGGTCAACGCGTTTGCCGATCGTCTTCAGGCGGACGATCACGACGCCGGTTGCACCTGGCAGGATCTAGTGGCGTCGAGGCTTCGCGGCCAACCGGTGGTCAAGGAAGCCATCGCGTCGGCGGGCATCCGCCGTCAGATGAAGATCCAGGAACTGGCTATTGCGCGTGAGGTTGCCGGTCTGCCCCCGCAGGAACGACTGAAGATCTGGAAGGAGAAGACGGGACGAAGTCAGGCCACGCTCTATCGCCGGCTGGGGGAGTTGGGCCAGAACGACGCCCGGGACCTCGGGATGTACTAGATCCGATGAGAACTGAGAAAAATGAGAACTCCCTGCGGCGTCGGCGGAAAATGGTCCCCCGTACAACGCCGTAGGGGCTTCTTGCAGCCCGTGAGGAGGCCGGTGGATTGCGACTCGTGCTCAACGGCGTCCCCATCGCTTCACGGCATCCAAAAGAGAAAGCCTGCGAAGAACATGCGGAAGACCTCAACCGTTGTGGCCAATGCTCGGCGTTTGGCAGATGACCGGGTCAATCGCCGTTCTGCGAGGTGTTCACCCCTATCCATTGCGTTTCCAACCGATCCTGGGAACTGTCACCGCATCGACGATTCGCAAAATTTCGCAAACCATTGCTGCGCCCCTTGACATTTCTTTTGGGCATCTCGTAGCATTACATGACCGAGCTGTTGCGAGCACGCGCACCGAAGGCGAGCTATCGCCAGGTTTCGCGGCGTACTCCGCTCTTGGTAGCAACGGCTGACGGTCACGTACCACCAGTTCTCACCCAAGAAATAGCGGCCGCCAACTGGGTAGTTGGGGTCCCAATCGGGGCCAACTATCCATGTCACACCCAAGGCGACCGGGAACGAATCTGCCAACCCTATCGGGTCGCTGGCCCTCCGCACCTCCCCTTTCCCGCCTGAGGCCGATTATTCCCGGCCCACTCGCTACGCAGAGCCGGTTGTTGAAGACGGCAGAAGCCCCGGACGACCTGCGTCCCACCGTGGAGCCGCTCGCCGCCCCGGGACTTGGCCGACGCGAAGCGAACCGCAAGTCGTTCGGCCTCAGGACTCGCCTGTTCGGGCGTCGAGGCCGTCCAGCGTCCGGAACTCCTCGGAGCGGCAATATGCCGACGAACGGCGACAAAAGGAACAAGGCTGTCGCCGCAGCCAAGTCACACGCCCTCCGACCAACGAATCGATGGGCGTCCGTAAGTCCATTTCCCCGTTTCCTATCCCAGCGTATCTTCGGAGGTCCGCTATGCCAGTCTGTAGTTGCGGCCCGGGTTCCGTGTCGCGCGTACTGCAATCCTATTTCGTCGGCGGATTCGCCGTGGCGGCCGTCCTGCAAGGGCGGCACGTGAACTACATCGCGTGGAACCCGCAGCCCTCGACCGATGCAATGGGCGAAGAGTACACGTGGGCCCATGAACAGAACTATGCGGAGGATGAGCAGCAGCTTCGGCAACTGCTCGCAGAGCTCAAGGAGATGCCCCGGGGCACTTCCGCGACGGTCTGTCGTCGGCGACGACTTGCCCTCAAGGTGCCGGGACGCCTGGTGCAGCGCGAGTTGCGGCTCTGGGACGCCGGGGCGGCCGCGTACGTAAAGTTCCTTCCCTCCCCCGCGTTCGCGACTCCGCCGCTCGACGCGCTCCACCTCGCCATGAGCCTGATGGGCGGCGTCGTCGAAGCGGTGGAGTATTTGAAGCGTCTGCGGGACAAACTGGTTCGTGTTCTGGGCACCCCCGCCAATTGGGCGGCTGTTGGGAGCGTGGCCAACGAGTTGCTGATCCACCCGAACAAGCCGATCCGCGGCGAGGACATCGTCGAGCTCTGTCGCAAGGCCGGGGTCGTCTGTTAGCTATTGCGGAGACTCGCAGGCCCACACGTGCGACGACGCGACAGGCCCCGTTGGCAAGCCGCGTCAACGCCGCGGAACTCCTCCCGGGAGTCGCCTGCGAGCCGTCGCGTCGCCGCCATTTGGGCCAACACAGAGTACTTACAACCTGTTATACAGAAAGACAGCTTCTCCTCCTGCGAGCTCACTCGAAAACGTCCGGCATTTCCTCGGGCCTAGCCTTTTCCGCCCGAAGGGGACTTTCAGTGGCCAGTGTTGGGCCGGCAGGCCTGGAGAGCGGCGGAAGGACGGCCGTGAGAAGCCGCCGTTGATCACGAAAACCTGGAGGCCAGAGATTCAAGAATCATGGGAGCCGCACAGATGAAGCCATATCTTCTGAAGCCGAAGGAAGCCGCCCAGAGCCTGGCCATTAGCGAGCGCACGCTCTGGCAGCTCACCAACCAGGGCGATCTGCCTTGTGTCCGCATTGGCCGCTCCGTCCGCTACGACCCCGCGGATCTGGCCTGCTGGATCCAGCAGCGGAAGAGTGGGGGCAAGGCCGAGGGGGCCATCTCCGAAAGCTAGCGTGCGATAATTCATCAACAGACTACCAAGACATGGAGGAGATTGAGGGTGGCGAGTATCAGTCGAGAGCCCAATGGGCGGCGGACAATCCAGTTCATGGCTACGGATGGGAAGCGACGGAGCATCCGGCTGGGGAAGGTTTCGCAACGGGCGGCCGAGGCGATCAAGGTCAAGATCGAAAGCCTCGTGGCGGCCAAGATCACTGGGTACGCGCTGGATGACGAGACGGCCCGCTGGGTGACGAGCCTCGATGGGGCCATGATAGCCAAGCTGGCTGATGCGGGACTGATCCGCAGGCGGGAGATCGCTTTGCTTGGCCGCTTCTTGGACGAATACGTTGACGGTCGCTCGGATGTGAAGGGCTCAACCAGACTGGTCTATGGCCACACCCGACGGAACCTCATTGACTTCTTTGGACGGGAGAAGCCCCTCCGTGAGATCCAGAAGGGCGACGCGGATGATTGGCGGGTGTATCTCATCACCAAGGAAGGGCTTGCCGACAACACCGTCCGGCGGCGGTGCGGCATTGCCAAACAGTTCTTTCGCGCGGCGGTACGGAAAGGGTTGATTGCCGAGAATCCGTTTTCGGAACTGACTGCATCGGTTCGCGGCAACAAGGCCCGGGAGCGCTTTGTTAGCCGGGAGGTCGCCCAGAAGATCCTTGACGCCTGCCCGGATGCCCAATGGCGTCTCTTGTTCGCCCTGAGCCGGTTTGGCGGCCTGCGGTGCCCGAGCGAGCACTTGAACCTTCGGTGGACGGATGTGGATTGGGAACGAAGCCGATTCACTG
>JBDKTH010001180.1:0-6186 GCA_039680305.1 Thermoguttaceae bacterium
TCGTGCGTCCCCGGAACATGCCGACCTACGGCTGCGCCGCGTGACGGCATGCCACCCTACCGGTTGGCGAGAGATGCGGGCTGGGCCCCGCTTCCCAAAGCCAACCTATACTTAGAGGAACAACCTACCCTGCTCAGATTGCGCCGATTACCGTCCCCCGAGAGGCTCGCTTGTGTCGCAGCCGCCGTCGACACCCCCGAATCCTGCCGAATCCCTTGTGGGATCGGGAGTTGCGGCCAAGGCGACGAACTTGGGGCCGCCGTTAGAATCGACACCATCCGTATTGCCGCTCTCTCCGGCAGTGTCCTCGGAGGTGAAAATCGACGCGGCGGGCGATCCCGTCGATACCCCCTGGTGGTGGCCACACCATCGGGAGACGGTCAGTGCCCTGATCAGTTGCCTGGTCCACGCCACGCTCCTGATCGTCCTGGCCCTGATCGTCGACCAGCGATCGATCGGCATGCCCGGCATTGGGCTGAGGGCGACGATGGACGACCCGGCCGCGCTAGAAAACCTTCTTGAGGAGAACTCCTGGGCACAGCTCGACGTGACGCCCAATCCGGTGGCCGGGGCGATGAGTGCCGAGAGCGCGAATTCGGAAGCCAACGACGTCCCCTTGCCGGACGACGGCCAGCTTCAGCCCACTGACGCCCAGCCCGAGGTCGCCGCACTTCAGGCCGCACGGCCGACCGATTGGATGGCGTCGGTCGACTCGCAGGTCGGCGGCGGCGTGGAGGGCCGGAATCCCGAGGCCCGTGGCGCGGCGCTGGCCCTGCGCGGCGGCACGCGCGACAGCGAAGACGCGGTCGTCAAGGGGCTCAACTGGTTGGCGGCCCATCAAGGACGCGACGGCGGTTGGCGGTTCGATCTCAAGAACGGCACGTGCAACGGCTACTGTCGCAATCCGGGCACGAGTCCCACCAAGACCGGCGCCACGGGCTTGGCCCTGCTGGCCTTCCTGGGGGCCAACCACACGCACCTGACCGGCCAGCATCGCGACGTCGTCCGCAAGGGCCTGTACTACTTGGGCGAACATGCCAAACTCTCGGCCGACGGGGCCGATCTCTGCGACGGGACGATGTATGGTCAGGGGATCGCCACGCTCGCCTTGTGCGAGGCCTACGCGATGACCGACGATCCGGGTCTCAAAGACCTTGCCCAAAAAGCGCTCGACTACATCGTCTACGCCCAGGACCGCAAAGGCGGCGGCTGGCGTTATACGCCCGGCACCCCGGGCGACCCGACGGTCACCGGCTGGCAATGGATGGCGCTCAAAAGTGGTCGCATGGCCCGGCTTCAGGTGTCGCAGTCGCCGTTCTACCTGGCCCAGCGATTCCTGGACAGCGTGGCCAGCAGCGACGGCTCTCAGTTCGGCTACATGACCCGCGAGCCGCGCCGCGCGACCACGGCCGTCGGCCTCCTCTGCCGGATGTACTCGGGCTGGCGTCACGAGAATCCCACGCTCGCCCGCGGCGTGAGCCAACTGGCCGCCTGGGGCCCGTCGGACATCGAGATGTACTACAACTACTACGCGACCCAGGTGATGTTCCACTGGGGCGGCTCCGACTGGGAGCGATGGAACCGCAAGCTGCAGGCCTCGCTGATCCGCAGCCAGGCGACGCAGGGCCACGAGTCGGGCAGTTGGTATTTTGACGACATCCGCTGCCAGCCCGGCGGCCGCCTCTACGCCACCGCCATGGCCGTCCTGATCCTCGAAGTCTATTACCGCTACATGCCCCTCTACGGCGACCAGGTCTTCAAGCAGTAGCGTACGGCTTTCCCCCAACGGTCAGTCCTGCCCTGGCGGGTCGATCTCGCAAACCCCATGGTCGACGGCGTACGGACTGTCATCAAATTGCTGCAACTCACTACGGTCCAACTCGACCAGCATCCCCTTCGACGCGTGGTACTTGAGCTTACGGTTGACGGCGTTGCGTATTGCGTCCACGGGGTCCGCGATCGTTGTCCAGCCCAGGCGGGACAACTGCAGACGTGTTTCGTGCCGCTCGACGATCTGTCGCACCGTCGCCTGGCCCTGGTACTCAACATCGAAATCCGGGGGCAGATCAAACGTGCGCTGGCAGCCAGCGGTTGTCAGCAGTGCACCGTTTGCCATGACCGACGTACAAACGAACATTGGGCGAACGACACGTTGCTCGCATTTGTCGGACCAACTCCACACGAGTTGTCCCCAGAATCGACGGTGGGACGGGAGCAGCACCGCTCCGTAGTAGATGAGCCGTTCCAAGCCTGCCGAAGAGTGGAAGCAGTGGATCGCCAATGCCTCGCCGACACACTCCTCCAGCCTCTCCTGGACCGCCTCCGGCACCCTCTTCGGGCGAACATTGGCCGGCCAAAACCGCATCGTGTCGCCATCGGCAAAGCACCCGTTAAGCATATCAATGCGCAGCAGTTTCTTGGCAATGCAGATCATTCGATCGCGGAGAGTTGGACAGTAACGGCAGATTTCGCGAATGGATGCATGGCGCAGATTGATGGTGTAATAGCGGCCGGTCACGGCTGATGGCCTCTCCTGGCCTCGATTCCAACCGCCCGCGTTCTCCTGCACCAACCGCAACAACGTGTCCCAGTCGCCGGGGCGTGGGAAGAACGACTTGGGGATGACGCGATACGAACCGTTTTCCAGATGGAGGATCAACAGGTCTTTGCGGTGCACGTACCGGGCAATGCCGCTCCATTGAAGAGTTCCGGCCACGGTTGGCGTGCTGACGGTCAGGCAGTCGTCCGAGACGACCAGACGCTGAGGCTCAAAGATGCCCTGCCGCTTGCGCCATTGTTGCCGCAGCGTCCTACGTGGAACAATGCATCCGTGTGCAACCACAAAGCCGACGACCAGGCCAAGTGGAATCAAGAGCGCTAGCTCGAATGCATCGATCCTGATCGCCAGGACGACGATCAACGCGACGCCCGCAAGGGGCACAAAAGGCGACAACCGCCGCCACGACAAGCCCTCGACGATCCACGCGGCCTGCCGGACTTCGTCGGGCGAAAGGACGCCTTCGGCGCAGATCACCTCTCCCTGGCTCGGGCCGCCTCGATCGGCCAACGCCGTTGCGACTCCCACATCAACGCCCGCGTTTGCCCCCTTCTCCTCGTCCTGCCGGACGGCTCCTCCACGTTGTCGCTCGGGCAGCTTGTCTTGGACCAGCGTCACAAAGGTCTCCCAAAGCGTCTCATCGGTGAAAAAGGACTTTGGAACCATCAGACCCAAGGCGGAAAACCTGAAGAGCAGCACGACAACCCGGTCGGTGCGGCGATGGCCGGCGAACTGAGCCCAACTCCATATCGAGGAATCCTTGTCGCTTGCGACCGCGATCGTCTCATCCGTGATGGTGATCCGCTGATGGAGGGCGTCGGACTCACATTCCCGCTGATTCTTGCGAGCTCGCCAGCGAGGAATGGCGACATACACCAATAGGCCAAGACTGACGACGGCTAGTACGCACGAAAGGGCGATCCCCAGCACCATTGGGGACCGATCCTCCTTGAGAACGAAGACCGCGGGAGCGCCAATGACGCCGATCGCGAAGATGAGAACGTAGTGAAAAAGGGTGAAGGGAGCCCCACGAACTACCGCCATCGCCTCGCGAATGTCCTCCGCCGACGCGGTCCCTTCAACGCAAATCGGCTCGCGGAGCCGGAAAGAAGGCTTCGTTCGGGCAAGTCCCTCCAGGGAAGCATCTTCGCTCGGCGACTGATAGGGATTCTGCTCCACTTCACGGGAATCGGTCATGAATTACCTCTGTCTGCCACGAGCGAGCCGCCGACGCCGCCTCGCCCCGCCCTTTGCAGTGCCTCGGGAGCATCGTCCTCAATCCGAAGACTCGTCACCCAATTTCCAATCGTTGAAAAGGACGCGATCACGTTCATTCAATCGACACCTCTTGACGGTGATGTGCCCGATCGACGCCACGTGATCGCCAACCGCCTCCAGAACGTCAGGTTCATGACAGTACAATTCCCATGAAAATCCGTCGATGCAGAAGAAACACAATTCGGCCTTCCGGTCGATAGCCGCGTAGTAGGCGTCGCGACCGCGATTATCTGCATCGTACAGCCCGTCAGCGACCGAGCATACGTCCTCTTCGTTACACCGAAACCCGATCAGGTCAATCCAATCGTCGTAGAGCCAGGGCGCCAATGTCGGCAGCACGCCGGCGCGAAACACGCTCGCCGAGACCTGGTAGAATCTGGGATGATCGATCCAGAACTCGTTGAGCTTTTCTTCACCGCCGGGTTCGTAAATCGCGGCGACAAAAGGACTGGATTGCCAACCCTGTGCAAACCAACAGAGAGGCTCTAGTCGCGAGAGGATCGGTTCAAAGAAGAACTCGAAGCCCCGCTTGTTCGGCGGAATCGCGAAGCTGCGGTTCGATTCCGTCGGAACACCCCCGGGCGTCCAGATGATCCCGACGTCGCGATTGTCGAATGCGATGTAGATGCCATCCATCTGTTCTGGCTTGGGTGACACTCTTCCAGCCCCCCCTCGTGCCCGCAGAACCCTACCAATGTCGGACCTCGCCTCTATTCTAAGTGATGCCAAGCCCAACGATAAGTACCCTTCGCCGAATGCTTGACGTCGCTCAAGGCCGAAACTAGAATCGTCGGCAGATGACTGGGGGGATCCTGATCGCCCGCCGGGGAAAGGGTGGCGTGCGATGTTTCACACCTACATAGTCGCTCGGGCGGCAACCGATGCGCTCGCCCGGCCACGGCGACGAAAAATACGCGATTGTCTGTTCTCGATCTGTTCCTGACGCTAGAAGCCAGGCTCGATCTGGCGGGAGGTGAGCGATGAGGGACTCTTTTGGATCGCAAGCGCGGGGGCACTCCATGCGGCGTGGCTTCACCCTCGTGGAACTGCTGGTGGTGATCGCCATTATCGGCATCCTGATTGCCCTGTTGTTGCCGGCGGTTCAGGCCGCCCGCGAGGCGGCACGCCGCTCGCAGTGCACCAACAACCTGAAGCAGATTACCTTGGCGATGCACAACTATCTCGACTCGAACAAGTGCTTCCCGCCAGGCGCCCTTCCGCCGCTGGACGGACGCCCCGAACTGCGTCAGGCCAGTTGGTTCGTCCGAATCCTGCCCTACATCGAGGCCAACGCCGCCTACGGCCAGATCACGTTCAAGGGCGTCGATTGGACGCTCCAGCACGGCGTTCAGCCGAGCTGGCAGGTGATCGACAAGTTGCGGGTCAGCGCGTTGAACTGCCCGTCCAGCCGGATGCCGCTGGAACGCTCGAAAAGCACCAACGGCACGCCCGGGGCGCCGTCGTCGATCAACATCCAGTTGGTCAACTACGTCGGCATCGGCGGCACCTATGTACGGGGCACGGACCTGACCACCGCGCCCTCGCCCAATACGACCTGCGGTTATGGCGGGCGCACGACCTTCAACGGCGTGGTCGTCTACGCGGACCGCGACCACGCCCCGGCCGCCACGCAGCACATCCCCGACGGGACCAGCAACACGGCATGCGTCGGCGAGCAATCGAGCTACTACATCGACGCCAACGGCAACCAGACCGACATGCGGGCGTGCAATTGGGACGGCGGCGCGTGGTCGTGCGGGGCGGGGGGCATCACCGATTGGTGGCTCAACGTAACGATCGTCCGCTACCCGATCAACTACAAGGCGTCGCCCACCGACGGCGACACCGGCTACAAACGCCACACCGTCATTCGCTCGGAGCATCCCGGCGGGGCCCAACTGTCACTGACCGACGGTTCTGTGCGCTTCGTCTCGGAAACCGTCGACTTCACCACCTTCACCCGCCTCTGCGACCGGGAGGACATGCAGCCGCTCGGCCAGTTCTGAAGCGGCAGGAATGTCGAAAGACCAACTTTCCGTCCGGCGGGCCTCGCAAGCTCGGCGCCGCCCTACTTGACGGGTCTTGCTCGTCACCACTCAAGGGAGATGCCAGAATGAAGATCGCCCCAACGCGACACGGTCGCCAGCGCTGGGTGGCCTGCGGAACGATCCTGTTGCTAGCCCTCATGATCGCCGGCTGCGGCGACTCGGACCGCGCCACCCTCGTCCCCGTGACCGGCACGGTCACCCAGGGCGGCAAGCCGTTGGCCCAGGCCGACGTGATGTTCCTCCCCGAGCGCGGCGCCCCGTCCTCGGGGAAGACCGACGCCAACGGCCAGTTCACCCTGATGT
>JBDKTH010000447.1:0-1689 GCA_039680305.1 Thermoguttaceae bacterium
TTCCTGGGAGGATTGCAGATCGTGAGTCTCGGCCAGCCGTTCCAGTCGCAAAGCTACCCCGGCTGGTATATCCCCTACGAGCTCAAGCTGCGAGTGATCCGGAAAGTGTCGGTGCGCAACGATAATCCGGCCCACCGGTGGATTGTCAGCTTCGACTCGGCGAAGAACCACGAGGCGGCAGATCTCGCGACAGTGCCAAATGTTCCGCAGGATGAGAAATATGCCAAGCTGACGCCCAAAGAGGCGGTCCAAGCATTCTTCGACGCTTGCGCGAAGAACAACGTCGAGGAAGCGAAGAGTTTCCTGTCCCCGTCGACGTCGGCTCAGGAATTACAGGCGATTGTCAAGCAGATGGCCGGCTGCCCGGCGATTCGCGTGGCCGAGGCGACGCCCGCCAACGCCCCTGGGCAGTGGGTCGTGTCTTGTGAGTTCCACCTCGTCAAGAAGCATAATCTCGCGATGCGCCGCGATAATCCGGCTAACCGGTACGTCGTCGACGGAGGGTTATGAGAGCGCTGCTTGTTGTTCGAGAAGCCGATTCCGATGGGGCTCGCTCGGCAGCCGATCGCTCGGGCCCCCGCCCGGCCACTCCTCAGAGTTTCGGAGGTCTGGCCCCTTGGCAGGGGGCTCCTTGTGGGGTTTCCGGGAAGAGCGGAGAATGGACGGTTGCTCAATCGCGACTGACTGAAAAAAAGACCGCCCAAGAGGAGATGGCTCGATGATCGTGGCGTTTGGAGAGGTGATGCTGAGGGTTGCCCCGTCGGGAATGTTGCGGTTCCGGCAGGCGTTGCCGGGATCGGTGGAGGGGACGTTTGGGGGCGGGGAGGCGAATGTTTGCGGGTCGTTGGCCCTGCTGGGGCGGCCGACGCGCTTTGTGACGGCGCTGCCGAAGCATGAAGTGGCCGACGCCGTGGCGGGCTGGCTGCGGAGTCTCGGGGTCGATACCCAGTATATCCTGCGCCGCGACGGCGGCCGGCTGGGGATCTATTTCCTCGAAGGCGGCGCCAATCAGCTGGCCTCCAACGTGATCTATGACCGCGACCGCAGTGCGATCGGCCTGGCGGCGGCCGAGGAGTATCGGTTCCAAGAAGCCCTGGACGGCGCCCAACGGGTGCATGTGACGGGCATCACCCCCTCGCTCAGCGAGAACGCGTTTCGGGCCACGTTGAAACTCGTCGAGCTGGCCAAGCGGCAAAACGCTCAGGTGTCGTGCGACCTGAACTTCCGCAAGAAGCTCTGGCGCTGGAGGCCGGGAACCGATTCGCAGTCGCTGGCGCGCGACTGCATGTCGCAGATTCTGCCCTACGTCGACCTGGTGATCGGCAACGAAGAGGATGCGGAAAAAGTCCTGGGGATCGAGGCGGCCGGCACGACCGTCGACGCGGGACAGATCAACCCGGCCGCTTACGAGGACGTCGCCCGGCAGGTCCGCGAGCAATTCCCCAACGTCGGCAAGGTGGCGATCACGCTTCGCGAGAGCGTCTCGGCCAGCCACAACACCTGGGGCGCGATGCTCTACGACGCCAAGGCCGGCCGGGCCTTCTTTGCCCCGCTCGACGCCCAGGGCCAGTACCGGCCGTATGAGATGCGCAACATCGTCGATCGGGTCGGCGCCGGCGACTCCTTTGCAGCCGGCCTGCTCTACGCCCTGGACAGCGCCGACTACGCCGCGCCGGAAGCCGCGATCCG
>JBDKTH010000925.1:0-4788 GCA_039680305.1 Thermoguttaceae bacterium
CGGCCACGCACAATCGCTGGGACATCAGCAGCATTCGCACCCGCGAGTCGACCGAGGCGGCCGCCCTGATCGGGGCCACCTATCACTGCATCGACGAGCACGACGCGTTTGTCGTCTACGACAAGACCAGCCTGCGCAAGGTTTATGACCTGTTCCGCCGCGTGGCCCCGTCGCTGGTCTTCACGCACGCCCCCAAGGACTACATGCTGGACCACGAGCAGGCCTCGATGCTGGCCCGCGCGGCGACCTTCATCTACGCCGGGCCGAACGTCTCCGAACTGCCGGTCAAGCCGGGCTCCTGCATTCCCTACCTCTACTACTGCGATCCGATGGAAGGCGTTGATCCCTTCGGCAACCCGGTCCAGCCGACCACGCTGATCGACGTCACCGACCAGTTGGACAAGAAGACTGCGATGCTGGCCTGTCACAAGAGCCAGCGCGATTGGCTCATGGCCCACCACGGCATGGACGAGTACATCGATTCGATGAAGCGTTACGTGGCGATGCGCGGCAAGCTGCTCGGCGTCCCCGCCGCCGAAGGCTTTATCCAGCATCGCGGACACGCCTATCCGAAGGACGATATTCTGACCGAGTTGTTCGGGAAGAAGTGAAGAACGGGGGTTCAGGGTTCGGGGTTCAGTATTTCGCTTCAGAATCGACAATCGCCCTAACTACTCAATCCCCCCCGCCCCTGAACCCTGAACCCTGAACCCTGAACCCTGAACCCTGAACCCTGAACCCTGAACCCTGAACCCTGAACCCATAAGACAGCGTTCTCTACACTCATCCGACCAGGAGATTCACAGTATGCCACGTGCGATCAGCAAAGTTGCGCCCGGCTGGTGGGACTACACCACGCTGGACACGGAGCTTTTGAACGATGCGGCGAAGTTGACGGTCAAGGACCTGGCCAAGCTTTCGCGGCCCGGGTTCAAGGTGGTCCTGTACGACACGCTCGAGGACTTCTATATGGCCGAGGCGCTGGAATACATCACGGCCTGGAAGCAGTCGACCGACGACAACCCGGCTGGCATTTGCGGCCCGATCGGCCCGACCGAGCAGTTGCCGCTGGTGGCCCGGCTGGTCAACGAGCTGGAGTTGGACATCCGCAACGCCCATTTCTGGGGCATGGACGAATGGGTCGACGAAAACGGGATCCCCGTGCCGACCACGCATCCGCTGAGCTTTGCCAAGGCCGACATGGACATGTGCTTCAAGCGGATCAATCCCAAGCTCCGCATGCCGCAGTCGCACATGCACTTCCCCACCGGCGATCTGGAAGCCTACAGCAAGACCTACAACCAGATTCGCTGTCTGGTCATGCAGGGCGGCCAGGGCGAAGTGAAACACTGGGCCTTTAACGATCCACCGAAGCGTCAGGGCAAGTACAAGGACAACCCGCCGCCTCCCGAGGAATACCGCAAGCTGAAGACCCGGGTCACCGACCTGCATCCGATGACCGTGGTGCAGAATGCCCGGACGTCGGGCGGCGGCCACGTGGCCATGGTGCCCACCCGGGCGGCGACGGTCGGTCCGGTGGAGACCTGGAAGGCGGAAAAGGTGTCGATCTGGCAGGCCGGCGCCCACGACAACCCGTTCGGCATGCGTCTGACCACGCTGATGATCGCCAAGCAGCTTCCCGACAGCTCCGTGCCGATGTCGCTGTTGGCCGACCATCCCAACGTGCAGTTCAATTTCTACCGCCACGGCATCGGCACCGTGGCCGCCGAGATGCACTAACCTCGGACGAAACACGTTCCCATGAGTTACCCTCGCCCGCCGAGCGGGAGAGGGTGGCGAGGAACGAGCCGGGTGAGGGCCATTGGAAGTGTCGAGAAGCCAAGGTTTCCCCGCCTCCACCCTCACCCCCTGCCCCTCTCCCGCAAACGGGCGAGGGGAGAGACTCGCGTCAAGCCCCCGGGGCCGCAGCACCGCTGCGGCCCCGTTCCGTTGGTTTCTGCCACAAAACTCCCGTATCTGGACAACCGCCGAGGGTCGAACTAAGATTGCACAGTTCCCCCTACTCCGAGGACCGCTCACCATGACGCGACTTTCTTGCCTGGCCGCCCTCACAATCCTCTTGACCTGCAGCCTCCTCCCCGCGGCCGAGAAGCAATCCACAGCCTCCCCCGGCCCCTCCGTGCAGTTTTCGGGCATCTACCCCCACCTGGCCTACTTCAACAACGAGGGCGAGTGCGGCACCGGCGCCGTGGTCCCCTGGGCCGGCCGGCTGTGGGTCATCACCTACGGCCCCCATCTGCCCTTCGGCTCCTCAGACAAACTTTATGAGATTGATGCCTCGCTGACGGCCACGATCCGGCCCGAGAGCGTCGGCGGCACGCCGGCCAACCGGATGATCCACCGCGAGTCGAACCAACTGTTCATCGGCCCCTACGTGATCGATGCGGAGCGTCACGTTCGCGTTGTCGCGCCGAAGGTCATGCCGGGACGGCTGACCGCCAACGCCCGCCACCTCACCGACCCGGCCGGCAAGATCTACTATGCCACGATGGAGGAAGGTTTTTACGAAGTCGACGTCAAGACGCTCGCGGTCACCGAGCTTTACCCGGACGCCAATCGCACCAAGAACACCGGCGGCGAGTTGCTTCCCGGCTATCACGGCAAGGGAGCCTATTCCGGCCAGGGACGGTTGGTGTATGCAAACAACGGGGAAAAATCTTCCGAGGCGCTGCGGCGGCCCGAGATCGCTTCCGGCTGCCTGGCCGAGTGGAACGGGAAAGACTGGAACGTGGTCCGGCGAAACCAGTTCACCGAGGTCACCGGCCCCGGCGGCATCTATGGCAACGAGCATCCCGACCGGGATCCGCTGTGGAGCGTCGGCTGGGACTACCGCTCGCTGATCCTGATGCTCTTAGACGGCGGCAAGTGGCAGACCTACCGCCTGCCCAAAGCCTCGCATAGTTACGACGGGGCGCACGGCTGGAACACCGAGTGGCCGCGGATCCGCGACATTGGCGAAAACGATCTGTTGATGACCATGCACGGCACGTTCTGGCGGTTCCCGCGAACCTTCTCGGCGGCGAACACCTCCGGAATCCGCCCGCGTTCGACCTACCTGAAGGTCATCGGCGATTTCTGCCGCTGGAACGACCGGCTCGTCTTCGGCTGCGACGACACGGCCAAGTCCGAGTTTCTCAACAAACGCAAGGCCAAGGGCGACCTGGCCGGGCCGGGCCAGTCGCAGTCGAACCTCTGGTTTACCGACCCGGCAACCCCCGACCGGCTCGGCCCCCCGCTGGGCCGCGGCGCGGTCTGGCTCAACGACCCCGTCACGGCCGGCCAATGGTCCGACCCGTATCTGTTTGCCGGATACGAGCGGCGTGCCGCCCACCTGTCGCACACAACGCCGGAAGCAGTGACCTTCCAGTTCGAGGTCGACGCCAACGGCCGCGGCCAGTGGCAGAAGTTCCAGACCGTTACGGTTCCGGCCAACGGATACGCCTGGATCGAGTTCCCGGCAAGTGTGCGCGGCGAGTGGCTCCGCGTGCGCACCAGCCGCGACTGCGACAAGGCGACCGTCTTCTTCAACTATGCCAGCCCGGACCGCCGCACCACGCAGGCGGCCCCGATCTTCGCCGGCCTCGCTATGGCCGACACGGCCCGGTTCTCCGCCGGCCTGCTCCTTTGCCGGGGCGGCGGAAAACGCACGCTCCACGTGGCCGGCCTCAACGTCCAAGGCCGCACACTCGAAGACACCGGCTGCTACGAACTCGACGGCCAGATGCAATTGCGCCGCGTGGACGACGCGGCAGCCTACGCCTCGCTCAAGAAGAACGCCGCGATTCCCCAAGGTGTGTTGACCGCCGACGCGGCCTCCGTGCTCTACGTGGACGATGCCGGCCGCCGCTGGCGTCTGCCCAAGGGGGCCCCGGCGTTCGACGATCTGACGGGCGTTGGTCTGGCGCGGATCAGTCGCGAAGTGGCCACCGAGCGCGACCTGTTCAACTGCCACGGCACGTTCTACGAACTGCCGGCGGAAAACGCCGGTGGGTTTGCCAGAATCCGCCCGATCAGCACCCATAACCGCCGCATCACCGACTACTGCTCCTATCGCGGCCTTTTGGTGCTGACCGGCATTCGCGATGGCCAGACCGATCCGCACATCATCCGTTCCGACGACGGCAAGGCCGCCGTCTGGGCCGGCGCGATCGACGATCTCTGGAGCTTCGGCAAGGCCGTCGGGCGCGGCGGCCCCTGGAAGGACACCGCCGTCAAAGCCAACGTGCCGTCCGATCCTTATCTCATGACGGGCTACGACGCCAAGACGCTGACCCTCTCCCACACAAGCCCGACGCCCGTCACGCTCCGCGTCGAGCTGGACATCACGGGCGACGGCCACTGGGTCCCCTACCGCTCCTTCACCCTCCCGCCCCAAGGCCGCACCGAACACCCGTTCCCCGCAGCCCTCGGGGCCTACTGGCTGCGCGTCGTCGCCGATCACGATTGCACCGCAACCGCCTGGCTAGTGTACGAGTAATCCAGTAGGGCGGTGCCGAGCTTGCGAGGCCCGCCAGATTCGTGACAGTCGAGCGCCGGGCCTCGCTTGAGGGCCGCGAAGCGGCCAAGGGCCGTCGCCGTGGGGCGCGAGCCCACGGAATCAAACGTGCCAGTCGGTCGTGAAGCCGCGCAGCGGCGATGTTCCGTACGTTCACCGTCGCCGCTGCGCGGCTTTGTGAACGTCGGGGGAGCCTGTTTTCCGTGGGCTCGCGTCCACGGCTACGTCCCTGGCCGCTTCGCGGCCGGGTGGCATGCCGTCACGCGGCGCAG
>JBDKTH010001196.1:0-31853 GCA_039680305.1 Thermoguttaceae bacterium
AGGGGTCTCGTAGTTCTTGTAGCCCCACATATGCGAGGCGGAATTCACCAGCCAGGTTATGTGCAACACGTAGACCAGACGCACGAACATGCCGAAGACCAGGAACGAGAGGCCCGTCTGCAAATCCCAGAACAGCCAGCCGATCGCCAGCAGCGTGCCGGCCGCTGCAAAGTGCCAGAAGATGAAACTCCAGTCGAGAAACCGCAGGAACGGATCCTTGAGCAGATCGGGCGCGTAGCGCTCGATGACCTGGTGTCGCTGCGACTCGCGAGTTGCGGGGAACAGCCAGAGGACATGACTCCACCACGCGCCCTCGCGAGGCGAATGGGGATCGCCCTCGCGATCGCTGTACTGATGGTGCTTGCGGTGGAAAGCAACCCAGGTGATCGGCGGACCTTCGCCTGCCAGGGATCCGAGCCAGGCGAACAGCCAGCGAATCGGGCGGAAGGTCTCGAAGCTGTTGTGGGTGAGCAGGCGATGATACCCC
Organism: Thermoguttaceae bacterium; assembly: GCA_039680305.1. Taxonomy (GTDB): domain Bacteria; phylum Planctomycetota; class Planctomycetia; order Pirellulales; family Thermoguttaceae; genus JBDKTH01. Next base: position 488 of record JBDKTH010001196.1, read on the forward strand.
AGGCAAATCCCCAGGCTGCCGAAGAGCCAGCCAAGGACCAGGGCGAACAGGATCCCCGTCCAGGAGAAATAGAACGGAGCCGCCAGGGCGCCGAGGTGAATCACGGTAATCCAGATCACCACGGGCCAGTCGAACCCCAGGGACCAACGCCCGGTGGCGGGATCGCGTTCTTGTTGGATCGTTTCAGCTTGAGCCATGCGGCAGTCGTCTCCACGTAATGGGTGTCCCCAGGCGGGGGCTTGGTTGCGTCGGGCCGAATCCTGACCTGCGACAGTCGGAAAAACGCCTGAATTGTTTCGGCCCCCGCTGTTTGGTCAAGGGTGGCCACAGGGAAGTCTTGGCGGGAGTCCGGATGTTAAGGAACCTGGACGCGCGACAGGCCGCGTTCCCTCGCGGGGCGGGGGTTGCGGGCGGCCCCCCCAACTTCTGCCGCGCGAACCTTTTCGTCGCCCTTGTTTCATCCTACTGCAGGGGGTATATTGTTCGTTTCGTCTAGATTTCGGAGTATCGCTATGCGTCATGTGCTTTCGGCTCTGGTGCAGAACGTCCCGGGGGTGCTTTCGCACATCTCGGGGATGCTGGCGTCGCGCGGCTACAACATCGATAGCCTGGCGGTCGGCGAGACGGAGGATTCGCGGCTCTCGCGGATGACCTTCGTCGTTGTCGGGGACGACAACGTCCTGGAACAGGTCCGCAAGCAACTCGAAAAGATCGTCACCGTCGTACGCGTCGACGACATCAGCTCCCAAGAGCACGTGGAGCGCGACCTGATGCTGATCAAGGTCTGCTCTCCCGAGGGCCGGCGGAGTGAGATCCGCGAACTGGCCGGCATCTTCCGGGGCCGGATCGTCGACGTGGCCGCCGATGTGGTGATCATCGAGATCTCCGGCCAGGAACGAAAAATCGAGGCATTCATTGATTTGATGCGGCCGTTCGGCATCGTCGAACTGGTCCGCACCGGGCGGATCGCCATGGTCCGCGGGAGTGTCCGGCGGTCGTCCAACAACCATCACAACGGTGACGAAAAGCCCAGCCTCGGCCCGCAACCCACGTCGCCGTGACTCCCTCCGCACAACCACCTTCAGGAGTAGTGTATCATGCCTGCCAAAGTGTTTTACGACAAAGACGCTGATCTGTCCCTGTTGAAGGGCAAGACGATCGCCATCCTGGGCTACGGCTCGCAAGGCCACGCCCATGCGCAGAACCTCCGCGACAGCGGCTGCAATGTGATCGTGGCCGAGCTGGCCGGCACGCCCAACTACGAGTTGGCCGTGAAGGACAAGTTCCAGCCCCTGCCCACGGCCGACGCGGTCAAGAAGGCCGACGTGCTGACGATCCTCCTGCCCGACGAACTCCAGGCCGATATCTTCCGCACCCAGATTCGCGACAACCTCAAGCCGGGCGCGACGATCGTCTGCTCGCACGGGTTCAATGTCCACTTCGGCCAGTTCGACGTGCCCAAGGGCGTGGCCGTGATCCTCGTCGCCCCCAAGGGCCCGGGACACCTGGTCCGCTCCGAGTTCGCCCGCGGCGCCGGCGTCCCCTGCTTGATCGGTCTGGGTGAGAACGCCGGCGACGACGCCCGCAAGCTGGCCCTGGCCTATGCCAAGGGGATCGGCGGGACCCGCGCAGGCGTGATCGAGACCACGTTTGCCGAAGAGACCGAGACCGACCTGTTCGGTGAGCAAGTCGTCCTCTGCGGCGGCGTCAGCGCGTTGGTCAAGGCGGCCTACGAGACCCTCGTCGAAGCCGGCTACCAGCCCGAGATGGCCTACTTCGAATGCATGCACGAGCTGAAGTTGATCGTCGACCTGTTCTACCAGGGCGGCCTGAACTACATGCGCTACAGCGTGTCGAACACGGCCGAGTATGGCGACTACACCCGCGGCCCGCGGATCATCACCGCCGAGACCAAGGCCGAGATGAAGAAGATCCTCCAGGAGATCCAGAACGGCCAGTTTGCCCGCGAGTGGATCCTGGAGAACAAGGCGAACGCCCCCTCCTTCAAGGCGATCCGGCGTCAGGAACGAGCCCACCCGATCGAGGAGGTCGGCCGCCAGCTTCGCCGCCTGATGTCCTGGATCAACGCCAAGGAAGTGTAGGATTGCCTCCCTCGGGAGCCCTGCAAGAATTGTCGTGCTAGAATTTCGTGGATGACGAAACCCGGCGGGCGGCGCGAGTGGGCCGCCCGCCGGGCCCTCCTAACAACTGGGCTGCACGATGACCATCGAAACCCACCCTGGCCACACCAAGTTCGAAGAACTCACCTCCGGCGACCGGATCCAGGTCGAGCACCGGGTCACGGTCGGACCGCAACAGTGGACCACGACCACCACCGGCAGAGTCCTTCGCATCGAACGCCGCCGCCACGGCCTCCACTTCCGCCGCAATGTCGACGACAAGGTCTTCAGCGACGTGATCCTCATGGAGTTGCCTGACGGCGAACTGACGACCGTGACGATGGACGAATATACGGTCGTGAAACGAGCCTGACGTGTCTGATTCCGCCCGGCAGTTGTTCGAATCCCACCCCCGCAGCTTCGAAAGCAACCGCTACGTCTATCCCGTGGTCAGCCGACGCTCGGGCGGGATCTCGATCGGGGTGAATCTCAACCTCGACAGGATCTGCAACTTCAACTGCGTCTACTGCCAGGTCGATCGGACCGAGATGGGCGAAAAGGAATTCGTCGAACTCGATCGGCTGGTGACCGAGTTGGACGCGATGGTCGGCCTGGTCGTCTCCGGCCGGATCTACGACGAGCCCCGCTTTGCTCAGACGCCCGAGGCGTTTCGCCGGCTCAACGACATCGCCTTTAGCGGCGACGGCGAGCCGACGACCTATCGCAATTTCGACGAGGTGGTGGCGGCCTGCGCGGAGATCCGCCGCCGGCACAAGCTCGACGACGTCAAGCTCGTGCTGATCACCAACGCCAGCATGTTCCACCGGCCCGCCGTCCAACGCGGCCTGGCAACGCTCGACGCCAACAACGGCGAGATCTGGGCCAAGCTCGATGCCGGCACCGGAGCCTACTACAAGTTGATCATCCGTTCGGCGATTCGCTTCCAGCAGATCCTCGACAACCTCTTGTTGGCGGCCCGCGTCCGGCCGATCGTGATCCAGTCGCTGTTCATGCGAGTGCACGGCAACCCGCCGCCGCAGGAAGAGCAGGAAGCCTACTGCGACCGGCTCCGCGAGATTGTCGCGGCTGGCGGCCAGATCAAGCTGGTTCAAATCCACACGATCGCCCGTCCGCCGGCCGAAAGCTGGGTTGCCGCCCTCTCCCCGCCAGAAGTCGATGCGATGGCCGAGTTGATCCGCCGCCGAACTGACCTGCCCGTGGCGGCCTTCTACGGGGCGTAGCGACGGGGCGGTCCGCGTTCAGGGCAGCCTGCCAGCCGTTCCATCCGTCCCTTTCTGTCGCCAATTGACTATCGCTCCATTCGCGTTAAGCTGTTATCTACTCGGTAGATCCGCGAAGGCTTCTTTTTCTTGCCGTTCGCGCGTTGTGTCTTGGTTCAGCGCGAAGCGGAGTTTCGAGTTGGCGGAGTTAGCGGGGTAAAGGTGGTTGGTTACTGCTGAGTTGTCTGGTCGGGCACGATTGGATTTATCGCGTGGGTGTTGTAAGCGAGGAAGGCGGGCACAGCGTCGCGGCCGCCCAGTCCTCGCTCACAACCCCTGGCCGCGGCGCTCGGGTCGGTTCCCACCGGAGCCCTATCCTCCGCCCAGGTCCATTCCATCCTAGTTCGCCAAGGCCGGTTCGGCAACCGCCGCCGACCGCGCGGCGTGCCGTGAGGTGCCCTATCGATGCAGAGACCTTGCAGTAGATCCTCGATCCGGCGAAGTTTGCGGGAATCGTGATCAGCGATGATGCGGCGGTGTATGCGCACTTCACCCAGGCGCAAGAATGCTGGGCCCATTTCCTGCGGAAGGCGATCAAGCTGACGCTCATGGAACCGGCCAACATGGCCTATCGCCAGTTCACCGATCGGCTGCTGTAGATTTACCATGCAGCCTGTCGGGTACAGCGTGACCGACGGTTGAGCCGGGAGGGCCGAAAGGGAAAGGTCGCGCTGCTGGACGATGCCATTCTGGAGTTGTGTGCTCCGATGTGGGGGGGACGAACTGCCGCCGGGCAAAGGCCCCGAAGACGACTGCCGCCGGCTGTGCAACGAATTGATGCGCGTGATGCTGGCACAGCAACTCTTCACATTCGTCATGGCGGAGCCGGTGCAGAAGCCCAACGGCGAAATGCTGCCGGTGGCGGGAACGAACAACGAAGCCGAACGGACGCTCCGCGCTCCCGACCAGGCTCGGGTCACGGGTCGCTTCGCCAGCATCTTTCCCCCTTTACGCTCACGAGCGTGATCGAGGAGATCCACTGCTGGTTCAAGCGGGGCCAAAGCTGCTTCGCCCGATTGGCGGAGAAGCTCGCCTTGATCGACGCCGGCACTCGGATCGATGGCCGCCCTTCGCTGTTGGACCGCGTGATTCCTCTACCAAGCGGATGATCAGCTCCCTTGGTCACCGTTCTCTTGCCGCCCCCATCTGTGTGCCCGACGCACTGAGACCCCCAACAACTCTCAGCCTGCCAATCCCTGCGCAGAGAATGGGCAGCTACGGCCAACTTCGGCGCCACGCTCTGGTCTGGCGCCGAGGGCGGATTGGCCGCCGACAAGGAGGGGCTGGAAACGGCTCGCAACCTGGGCCGACGGGTTGCGGAGATGGCCAAGCATATCATCACGTTCTAGCCCCGTCCGACTCGGCGTTATCATCCGGTATCGCGGAGCAGCACTGCCAGAGGGTTGCCCGTCCTCCGGCCAATCCGCAGACATCGGTTCGGGCACCGCGTGAGCCTCGACGCTCTGATCAATGCCAAAGGAGCGAGTCGCCCACGCCTTCTGGAGGCCATGGCCTTTGTCCAGGTGGTTGTCCAGCTTGCAGTTACGTTTCTGTTAGTTTTTCGCGATCGCCCTGGGGGGGCGATTTCGTTGCTTGACACCGTTGCACCTCAATGTGACAATCATCTAGGAAGGGGTATGTTGGGCCATTTCGGTTGATTCTTATGCGGCTGTCCTGGCAGAGGATAACGGCGATTCTGGCAGTGACCAGCCACGTGCTGGTCATCACGGTCGCCAATGCCTTCCACCAGCACGATTGCCGCGTCTGCAGCGAGGATGCTTCGGCGCAGGCCGCGCATCTGGAGACCATTGCGCCCTGTTGCCTGCATGGTCATGCGTCTGCATGCCATGAATCGCAGACCGAGGTTGGACTCAACGGGCAACGGTCGCCTGAGGACTGCCAGATCTGCCAGTTCCTCTCGCAGAAATGGATGCCCGTTCACCTGCCGACAGCCCTCAAGCTGACCGAGGTTGTCGATCCGCCCCCTTCAGGCCGTCCCCAGCGTCTTCCGCTCCCCCTGCCACGCACGTGGCAAAGCCGGGGACCTCCCGTCGTCGCGTAGGCTTATTCTCTCACTCTTCGCTTGCGGCCGCTGATGCTGCGCACACGAGTGCGCTGAGTTGGTCGCACGATTCCCCGTTCTCTTTGGGAGATCCTGCGCATGCGTATGCGACGAACTGGTTTTACCTTAGTCGAATTATTGGTGGTGATCGCCATCATTGGAATCTTGATCGCGCTGCTCCTGCCGGCCGTGCAGGCCGCGCGCGAGGCGGCGCGACGCATGTCGTGCTCGAATAACATGAAGCAGATGGGCTTGGCCCTGCACATGTATCACGACACCAACCGGCAATTCCCGGCCGGTTGGACCGCCTACGATCCGGCCACACGCCAGCCACATTGGTTCGGCCTGCCCGGCTGGGGATGGCCCGCCAAAATCCTTCCCTTCATGGAGCAGTCCTCGGTCTACAACAGCCGTGTCCATCTCGACTTGCCGATCACCGATCCGGCCAACGCCGAGGCACGGCTGACCGCGATCGCCACATTCCGCTGCCCTTCGGACACGGGGGAAGCGACCTTCAAACTTGCCGGTGGCGGGCCCGTGGTAGGAGGAGGCAGTTTCTCGCCGGTGGACGTGGCCACCAGCAACTACCTCGGCGTCTTCGGCACCGAGGATTTCCACGACGTGTGTGATGGCAAACCGTGTATCGGGAATGGAACGTTTGTCCTGGTCCGCGGGTTTGCCATGCGCGACCTTACCGACGGCACGAGCCAGACCTTCATCGTCGGCGAGCGGTCCTCCAAGCATGCTCCGGCCACCTGGCTGGGCGTAGTAACCGGTGGCCAACACGCCCCGGCCCGGATCTGCGGGATCTCCACGTTTCCCCCGAACTCCGAGGCCGAGGAGGAACACTACTCCCACAATTTCAGCAGCCGCCATCCGACGGGCACCCACTTCCTGCTGGCCGACGGCTCGGTGCGCATGATCCCCGAGACGATCAACGAACAGGTCTACCATGCGCTGTGCACACGCAGTGGCGGCGATTTGGTGGGGGACGCGTTGGGCCACTGACACAACCCAAAGCCCGCGAAGAATCAGGTTCATCCGGCTGGAGCGTCCCGGACCGCGTTCCCCAACGTGCCGCCCGGCACGCTTCCACCGGATGAACCGACCGTGTATACTCAGCATATCGATATCTGGCGTTCGAGCTCGTCTTCGGTCGTCGGCATCTTTCGGAGTTGACCATGAGATGGGCATTCGCCGCGGTTGAAAACTTCTGTCGCGAGCCCTCTCTGCCTGCCGACGAGCGCCGGACGTATCGCCTGCACCTTGTGTACGCCCTGCTGGATGCCGCGGCCGGCGGCATCATCGCCAATGCCCCCGTCGTGGCGATTAAGCAGATGGGCGCTCCGACCTGGCAACTCGGCCTGTCCCTGACGCTGTCGGGGGTTGGGATGATTGCCACACTCTATTTGAGCCACTGGATGGCGTCGAAGCCCAAGATGCCCTTCGTGTTCATTCCGGGGCTGGCCTGTGGGGCGTGTACGGCTGCCATGGCGATGACCAGCAATTCCCTCCTCTTTCTGCTGCTGTCGGGGTTGGGGTTGTTGTTCAGCACGCTCACACGACCGGCGATCGCCGCCGTGCTCCGGGCCAACTACTCGGTGACGCATCGGGGCCATGCCACGGGGGAAATTCGCAAATGGTCCTCCCTGGCCTTTCTCGTTGCCTTCCTGGTGACGGCCGGTGCACTAGACCTTGTGGCGCAGCATCCGATGGCCATGGTTCGCAGTCAGGTCGTGTTGGCCGGCCTGTTGAGTCTGGCGAGCCATGTGTGCTTCCGGCAAATTCATGTGCGTGAAACGATCAAGGAGTCGTCGATCGACTTGCGTCCAAGGCTCGTGGAAAGTCTCCACGCCGCCATCCAGGTCATCTCCCAGAACAGCCGTTATCGGCGCTATCTGCTTGTGTGTTTCCTGTACGGCTTCAGCGGGTTGATGTACGTTTCCTACCTTCCGGCGTTCTTTCAGAAGGATCTGCATTATAACTACGCGCAGTGTGCGTTGTTGCTGGAGGTGATCCCCGGGCTGGCCTCGTTCGCGATGACGGGGGCTCTGGGGCGATGGTTCGACCGGAGCAATCCGTGGACGGCCTGGGCCTGGATCTGTTTGGCGTGGGGGCTCGACCCGCTGCTCTTGGCGGCGACCCCGTTCTGCGCACTCGTCATCCCGCTGGCCGCCTGGCTCCTTCCCGTCACGGCCCGCGTCAGCCGGGGATGTGTTCAGGGCGGTTCCTGGGTCCTCTGGTGGCAAATCGGCGTCAACCACTTCGCCGCGTCGGCGGACCAGACCGGTCATTACCTGGGAATCCTCGTCTTCCTGAACGGTCTGATGCGCATCCTGGCTCCACCGGTCGGAGCCTGGCTCCTGTTTGCCACCGATTCTTCCCGTCCCGTCCTCTTCTTCTGCGGCGGTCTCGGGGTGCTCCTTGCAGGAGCTTACGCCTTGACGCAAGCCCGGCGAGAAACGCGAGACAAAAGGCTTGCCACGATGGTCGATTTCGAGACTCAACTGGAGGATGTCTCCCAGAAGGTGTAGACGAGTCTGTGATCTTCGCGGGACTCGCGAAAGGGGAACCCGGGTTTCGTCACCGTTCGGGAGAAACCGCGGCTGGGGCTTCAGCATTTGCCTGATCGCCGCCGGTTGCCCGAACGATTAACTGGCGGGGCCCAAATGGTCGTTTGCCCGATGTGTGCCGAGATTATGGGGGGCAAGGCGAGCGAACTCGCCCCCGGCATCAAGATGATCGAAGACCGCAAGCAGATCTTCGACCATCTGCACGCCAACACGGTCGTTTTTACCTACTGAGCCACCGTTTTCAAGAGCACCGCGGCCCTGCTGAAGCGGATGCGGGGCCGCTCCTGCTCTTGGAGGCCGATCTCGTCGGCCAACGACAGCATGGCTTCGAACTCCTGCGCAGTGACGTGCCCGACCGGCTCGACGACCAGGAACTTCCCGCCGGCGCGAAGGCAGCCGTAGACATCCCCGATGAGGCGCCGGACGTCAGGAACTTCGTGGGCAGAGTAGAAGGCCAGGACGAAGTCCACCTGCTCGTCCAGGCCGATGGAGTCTGCGGCACAGCAGTGCGGACGGATCCGCTCCGCCACGCCGGCCTTGCGAGCCCGCTGCATGAGCACCTCGAGCATCTTCGCTTGGAGATCAACGGCGATGACGTGCCCCTCAGGGCCAACCTTCTCCGCCATGGCAATGGCGAACATCCCCATCCCGCAGCCGAAATCCATGACTGTCATCCCCGGCACCACGTAGGGGGCGAGAATCCGTTTTGGATTGTGGAGCCAGCGTCGAAGCGGGTTGTCGATGAAATAGCCGCCCCACCAGGGGCAAACGTGCGGAGACATCGGCGGCATTCCCTTCAGCAAATCACCGTTGTTACCAGGGGTCAACGCGTCCGCAATGCCAAGTTTCACTTCCTCTTCACCCAGGAAGGCCCCCGAGCGTCGGCCTTCTCGACACGGCCGATCGGCCGCACCACGAACGAAGTCTCTTGGCTGGGCCCCTCCTCTGCAAGGACCTCGACGGAGACACGTGGCAGATCAGTGCGAAGGCAAATGCCGTGGATACCGCGAGAAGTTTCACGATGGCCTCCAGGGCTGGATTTGATGCAGACTGGACAGAGCGGGTATATTCCGTAAGCATCCGCGGTGGATCGTCTCACGGTCGTCTTCCTATGATAACGAGGTGGATATGCGAACGATAGGGCTGCTCGGTGGGACGACTCGATAGTAGAGCTTGCCTGCGGCCCAGGAGCCTTCCGTGAGTCCCTCCGCGCAGAGGGCTTCCATCTGCTTGACGACCTCGGCCGGACGCATTCCCAACCCCGCGGCGATGTCTTCCACCGAGCAAGGACGCCGCCGCAACAAGGCGAGCACTTCCTCCCGCCCAGCGGTGCTCTCGACGAAGGTGTGGCCCTCAAAGTCGGCGATCACTTCGGCCGGCGGGGAGAACAATTCCGCCAAGGTCCGCAACCGCTCCAGCGGGACCGTGTTGGCATAGCCCTCCGCAGGCGGCCGGGTCACCGTGTTGAGTTGGACGCGGTCGGACTGGATCTGGTCGATCCAGCGACGAATCTTGGAAAGCTCCGCATCGATCGCCGTGTAGGCGGCGACGACAAACACCTCCAGCCAGTATTGCCCCGTGAACTGGCGCCGAAAGCTGATCAGACCTGCAAGCATCTGCTCGAATGAGAGGTCTTCGTGCGGCCGGTTAACGAGCCGGAACATCGTCGCATCGCCGGCATCGAGCGAGGGCACCACAAGATCCGCGTCAACCAACTGCCGTTGAACCTCCTCTTGCCAGAGGAGCGAACCGTTGGTCAGCACAGCCACGGGGATATCCGTGATCGATTTGATCCGCGCGATCAGTTCGCCGTGACGCGAGTACAGCGTCGGCTCCCCAGACCCGGCGAGGGTGATGTAGTCGGGCTGGGTGTCCAGCCGTGCGGCAATTCCCTCCAACACCGGTTCCAAAGGGACCCATTCCTTGCGCTGCAACGTCTTGCAGGTCGTACGTCCCAGTTGGCAATAGATGCAGTCGTAGGTGCAAGTCTTGAAGGGAATGAGATCGACGCCGAGGGACCGCCCCAGCCGGCGAGAGGGGACTGGCCCAAAGGTATAAGGGGAGGTGCTCATAGGAGCCAGCGTTCCTGGATGCCTAGCCTGTTCAAGGCCGGCCTGAACAGCGCGACACGTCGAAGCATTTGTTTCTCCATTGCAGGAAACATCCCAGGTGCCCCCCTCAGACGATCGCGGCCAATTCGAACTCGAAGTGCGAGCCGACTTCGATCCAATTGGCGAGGCCGTGTTCGGGCAGAAGCCCCTGCCGCTCCGCCGTGTTTTCCACGAGCACGGTGATTCTTGCTTTGGCCGTCATATCGCCTTCTTCCCAAACCAGGACATGGCCTGCTTTTCCAGGAACCGGGCGGTCGCCGTGGCGACAACCTGCCCTTCCTGCAGCACCTCGGCCGCCAAACGATGGACCGGGGGGCGATCCGACGCCAGCCAGGCGCGGACCGTGGCCACACGGCTGACGACCACCGGATGCCGAAAACGCACGTTCAGGTCTACGGTGACCGCCACCAGCCCGTGCGCGAACAGGCAGTTGGTCATGGCTCCATCCAGCAGTGAGCAGATGATCCCGCCATGGAGCATCCCGGGGTAACCGGTGAAAACCGGTTGGCAAGGGAAGGAAGCCTCCACGGCGCCATCGCGAGCCATGCGAAACTCCAGCCCAAGGCCATGCCCGTTGGCAGGCCCACACACGAAACACTCCGGGTGGCTTTGCTGACGCAAAGCCACTAAGCGGGGCATGTCATCAGGCTCAGTCATGCAGCTGCTCGGTGATTCTGGTTGCTGGGGGTGTGGGTTCATTCCCATGATTCGAACGAGACGGATTGCTCGGCGCTCAAGTCTTGGAGTCTCGGCCCCCGTCGGCCAATTGCACCAGCCCGCCCACCGCCGCCGGCGCACTCCGATGAAGACGCTTCTCGGTCTCCTCCCAGAGACGGCGAATCGCCTGGGCCGCCGGCCCGTCCGAGGCCTCCACCACCGTCTTACGTGCAATCTGGGCCTGAGTCACGGCCCGGTCGTAGGGGATCCGGCCCACGACGGCAATGCCCCATTGCTGGGCCGTTTCCTCAAGGCTCCGGGTGACCTCGTCGTTCAAGTCCGCCTTGTTGACCGCCATGATGCCGGGCACGCCCAACTGCATCGTCAGTTGGGCCACGCGCGCGAAATCGTGCTTCCCCGAGGCGGTCGGCTCCACAACGAACAGGGCCAAGCTGGCTCCGGTCAGCGAGGCGATCACCGGGCAGCCGATCCCGGGCGAGCCATCGCACAAGATCAACTCCCGTTTCTGTTTCGCGGCCACCTCCTGAGCAGTACGGCGCAGCTGCGTGACGAGCTTCCCGGAGTTCTCCGCCGCCACCCCTAGCTGGGCGTGAACCATCGGTCCGCACCGCGTCTCCGACACAAACCACTGTCCGCTGACGACCGGCTCGAAGTCAATCGCCTTCTCCGCGCAGAAATCGAAGCACACGCCACATCCCTCGCAAGCGATCGCGCCCACTCGAAAGGTCTTCGCCACCTTGCCGTTGCCGGCCCCATCGAAGGAGATCGCGTCGAACCGGCACAGTTCCTCGCATTTGCCGCACGCCGTGCAGTGTCCTGGCTTGATCCTCGCCTGCCTGCCCGCCGTGAAATCTTCCCGTCGCAGGATCCGCGGTTTGAGGACCAGGTGTAGATCGGCCGCATCGACGTCGCAATCCGCCACAACCGCCTTTTGGGCAAGCATTGCGAATGACGCGACGACGGACGTCTTGCCGGTCCCGCCCTTCCCGCTAATCACCACCAGTTCGTTCATAGGATCGGTTCCGCCGTCAGTGAGTCCAATCGAGGACGTGAATGTCCGTCTTTCTTGGCAGCGTCAGCAACCGTCAAAGGGAAGGCCCCTGTTGGATCGTGGCGGCCAGTTGCGTCAAGTGGTTTCGGAAGTCTGGTACAGTTTCCACGGGCAGTTGGCCTCGCGAGTAGGCTTCCGCCACGGCCCGGTCGTCGGGAATCTCGGCCAGGACGGCAATCCGCTGCTGGCGGCAATAGTCCCACACCTCGCGGTTCCCGGCGTCGGCCCGGTTGACCACGACGCCGAACCGCAGCCGCAAGGCCCGGGCCATTTGCACGGCCAACGTCAGATCATGGAGGCCGAACGGAGTCGGCTCGGTCACCAACAACAACAGGTCGCAGCCACGCACGCTCTCGATCACCGGGCACGAGGTGCCCGGCGGACAATCGAGAATGGTCAGTTCCACCTGCGGGGCGGCGGCCTTCACAGCGCGGATCGCCGGCGGGCTCATCGCCTCCCCCACGTGAAGCGCCCCTTCGACGAACTGCACTCCCCCGCTGACGCCGATCCGCAGTTGGCCGATCGCTTTGGGGACCTCGCGGACGGCCTCGTGTGGACAGGCCAGCAGACAGCCGCCACAGGAGTGGCAGAGTTCCGGGAACACTAAGGTCTGCTGGCCAACACAGGCGATCACGCCATAGCGACAAGCCTGGCTGCACCGCCCGCAATGCGTGCAGCGTTCCGGCACCACCACCGGAATCAGCCGGGTGATCACCTCTTCCCGGTGAATCTTGGGCTTCAGGAACAAGTGTCCGTTCGGTTCCTCGACGTCGCAATCCAGATAGGCGACCGTGCAACCGCTTGTTGCGGCCACATAGGCCAGACTGGTCGCGACCGTCGTCTTCCCGGTTCCGCCTTTGCCGCTGGCGATGGCAATCTTCATTGGACAGTCCCGTCTCCACCTCGCATGGTTGATGCTCCTCTTCCTGATGACTCGATCCCTAGGGTCTGTCCTCAGGCGTTGAGCCTCTACGCCGGCGACAACGAGTGCGGGTCTGGCTCCGCTTTCGACAACAGCCGGGCATGGCAAATCGTTCTTCTTCCAACGTTCCGTCCCGAAAAGCTCTCACCACCTCCTCCACCTCCCCACAGACCAGCGGGACGACGCGGATCCCGTGGCTCACCAGGACCGCCTCCAGCGGCCACGAAATCGCGCCACAGACAAGGACGTCGACTCCCAACTCGGCCAGTCGCCGCGCCCGATCGTGCAGCGTCGTGCTCCCAAGGCTCTCCGGATGCGGGTGGCTCTCCGGCTCGTCGAGATCGACCAGAACGAGTTGCTCCGCAACGTCAAACACCGGTGAAACGCGGCCTTGCCACGCTGGTACGGCAATTTTCATAGGTACACTGACCCACTCCTCGAGAGCGCAGAACCCCCGGCAGTCCGTTGCGCATGCGGTCCGGATGCACACGATCTCACTCGGCCCATTGCGAGAAGAAGCACAGGCCGTGCCACATGCCGCCCGCTGGAGTCGCTCGCACGTAACGAGTTTCCGCATCAACGGTTACAACGTTTCCGCGTCAAAGGAACGGCACTCGCGATCGCGCATAGTGCGACTGTAAGGCCCCTTCGAACCTCGCAACCTGCGATCTCGCGTCTGTCGGGGGGCCGGGCAGCGAGGGCGTGGAAATGCGAGGAGAGCCAGCAAACGGACCCGGGGTTGATGCATCAGAATTGGGCGGAGCGTCTGGGGCAAGCGGCTGCCTACGGGGCACTCGCGGCAGCCCGTTGGGGGCTTGATGCCTGACGTCTGCTCGATGAAAGATCCATAGTGCCGGGCACAGTGACTCGCCCTGCAATGAGCGGCAACGCGGTGGTGGACGAAAGAACACCGTAACACCCGAGAATCCCGTTGATCGGCGCCGCCCCCCAGGGAAAGATCAGCTTTCCCGACGACTTTGGACGGGCCCTTCCCCCCGTCGCCCCCGACCGTCCTGTTCGGGCAGTTCGATCTGGAGGGCATTGATCCGCCGGTAGAGCGTACTAACGTTGATGCCCAGATCCTTCGCAGCCTCCTTTCGGTTTCCTTTGCGGCGCTGGAGCGTCTCGGAGATCAAGAACCTCTCCATCGCCTGGAGACTCATCGGTCGCGACTCGTCGTGTCCCGGGGCTGTGACGGGGCGCAACTCCGGCGGCAGGTGATTCAGCTCGATCATCCCGCCTCGACAGAGCACGAATGCCTGCTCGATGATGTTCTCCAGTTCCCGGACATTCCCTGGATAGTTGTGCTCCATCAGGCGAGTCATCACCTCGCCGGATACCCCGGCGAGGTCTTTCCCTTGGAGGTGGTTGAACTTCGCGATCAAGTGGTTGACCAACAGGGGAAGGTCTTCGCGCCGCTGCTGAAGACTCGGCAGTTTCAGATGAATCACGCGGATCCGATAGTAGAGATCGTCGCGGAACTTGCCGGTTCGCACCAACTCCGCCAGGTCTTTGTTGGTCGCGGCCAGGACACGGACATTCACGGGAACCGTCTGGACGCTGCCGAGGGGCTCGATGGCTCGCTCCTGGAGCACACGCAGCAGCCGCACCTGCATGGCGGGCGAGATGTCGCCAATTTCGTCCAGGAAGATCGTGCCGCCATCTGCCAGCGCGAACCGCCCGAGCTTGTCTCGTTTGGCGTCCGTAAACGCTCCGGCCTTGTGCCCGAACAGCTCGCTCTCCAGCAAGGTGTCTGGCAGGGCCGCGCAGTTGACGGCCACAAACCGTTTCCGTTTGCGAGGCGAAAGGTTGTGGATGGCGCGGGCGAACAGTTCTTTCCCGGTGCCGCTGGGGCCTTCGATGAGCACGGTGCTGGTGCTGGCGGAGATCTGCGGCAAGATCTCAAACAACCGCATCATCGCGGGGCTTCGGCCGATGATGTCTTCAAACGTATACTTGGCCTCGAGCTCCTTTTGAAGTTCCTTGACCTGGGTGAGGTCCTGGAACGTCTCAACCCCGCCCACCACCGCCCCCAGATCATCCATCAACAGGGCGGTGGAGATTCGGATGGGCACGCGCTGGCCTTGCTGGTTGACAATATGCGCCGTCGCATTGACGACCGGCAACCCGGTGGTCATCGTCCTGCGCAGGACGCAGTGCGTTTCGCAAATGTTGGCCCGAAATACCTCGCAGCAAGGGCGGCTAATCGCGAGTTCTCGCGACACTCCGGTAATCCGTTCGGCCGCCTTGTTGAAGGCCGTGACCCGCCAGTTCAGATCCACAGTGAAGACGCCTTCGTTGATCGAATCAAGAATGGCGACTTCGCGCTGCCGTAGTTTCTCGGGACCGTTCATTGTTTCCAGACTCCGTACACGAAACATCACGGTAAGCCTACCGATCACTATCGCACTTTGCGACCCATCTTCAGTGTTATGTCGTGCAAACTGCACTATTCTGAGGCGACGCGAAGATCGTCCGTGATCCATAAGTGCCTGCGATAGCGATAGTTATGGCGTTTGCGGCGGATGCCTCGGATGGTCCAAGCAACTGCGAATAGCCTCATGAAAATACTCCCCCGATCGTTCCTGCGTGTGCTTGCACTCCTGAGCCGAGTAAGCCACAATGACCGCTGGCCGGTCCGATCCACTACGGGGGAGGAAGGCCTGTGACGCAGGAGTGACGGCCCCTTGAGTCTCTCCCAACCCGCCGACACGAAGCACGTGCCGACCACGGAGCCCCCACCGCATACCGTGGCGGGGATCCTCTGCCGTCTGGGGCCCGGGCTGATCATCGCCGGGTCGATCGTCGGCTCGGGGGAACTGATCGGTACGACCAAGACCGGCGCCCAGGCCGGCTTTTGGCTCCTGTGGCTGATCCTGATTGGTTGTGTGATCAAACTCTTCGCCCAAGTCGAACTGGGCCGCTATACGATCGTCTCGGGGGCGACGACCATGCAGGCCCTCGACGAGGTCCCTGGTCCGCGGCTGGGCGTCAACTGGATCCTCTGGTACTGGTTGGTGATGTTCATCGTCGGCCTGGCCCAGTTGGGCGGGGTGTTGGGAGGAGTCGCCCAGTCGATGGCCATGAGCCTGCCGATCACTGGAGATTTCAACCGGCTCCTGGAAGAGCAAGATGCCTGGGACAAGCGAGCAGCGCCCGTGCTGGCCAGACTGCGCGGCGAAGCGTCTCTCCCAACCACCGCAACTCCCGCCGAACGCCAATCCGTCGCCCAGCGGCTCAAGTCGCAACTGGCCGCGCAACTGGGAGTGAGGCCGGCGCACCGCACTCGCGACGACGTGTATTGGGCCACGCTGGTCACCCTGGCCACCGTGCTCCTCCTGGTCAACGGACGCTATGGCCTCATCCAGCATGTCTCGATGCTCTTGGTGGCCGGTTTTACCGCGGTCAGCATCTTCTGCGTGATCGCCATGCAATTGCAGGCCAACTGGGCGGTTCATATGAGCGATCTTGGCGACGGTCTGCGGTTTCGCCTGCCGCCGGTGACAGGAAGCGGGCAGTCGTCGCTGGCCACGGCCTTGGCCACCTTTGGGATCATCGGCGTGGGGGCCAACGAGTTGATCTCCTATCCGTACTGGTGTTTGGAAAAGGGCTACGCGAGATTCGCCGGCCCGCGCGAGGCCTCGGCCCAATGGGCCGACCGGGCGCGGGGCTGGCTGCGTGTGATGCAGTGGGACTGCGCCGTCTCGATGGTGGTCTTCACGTTTGCCACCGTGGCCTTTTATCTCCTGGGAGCCGCCGTCCTCCACCGCCAGGGCCTCGATCCGGAAGGAAACCAGATGATCCGCACCCTGGCCGAGATGTATGTGCCGGTGTTTGGCGTCTGGGCGGAGTGGTTGTTCTTGTTCGGCGCATTTGCCGTGCTCTACTCTACCTTCTTCGTGGCCAACGCCGGGCATGCGCGCGTGGCAGCCGACGCGGTGCGCGTGTTCGGCCTCGGCGCTGGCACCGAGCGGAAACGCTCGGTGTGGGTCCAGGTCTTTTGCACCGGGTTTCCCCTGTTTGCCCTGGTGGTCTACATCTTCCTTCCCACCCCGCCGACCCTCGTTCTCGCCGGCGGCGCGATGCAGGCGATCATGCTGCCGATGCTCGCCGTGGCGACGCTCTACTTCCGCTATTGCCGCAGCGACCGTCGCGTCGCCCCAGGCCGGCTGTGGGATTTGGGGCTGTGGCTCTCCGCCGTCGGCCTCCTGGTGGCCGGCGTCTCGGTGGCGATCGTAAGCCTGGCCTCGTGGTGGAAGTGAGCTGAAGTCCAATGCACGAGCGTTGTTTCAAAGCGATCGACTCCGCCTGGCTGGCGTTGGCGACGGAACTCGCACGACAGGATCCGAATCTGCCCGCCGAAACGCTCGGCGACGCCGCTTGTCGAATCGTCCAGCGGCGGGTGTTCCTCCAGATGTGCCGACAGCGTGACGCAAAGGCGCCCGATTGGGACGAGCCTCCGAACAGCGAATCGAACCTCGGCTGGCTCGCTGGCGAAATCGAACAGCACGCAAGTATCGCTTCCTGGCCGGTCGATGCCCTTGGCTGGCTCCACGAACGCCTGCTCGGACGTCAGCTCGTTCGCGGCGATGATGGAAGCCTGAAGATCGAGGAGCACAAGCGGACCAGGAAGGCGGCCGGTGTCTTCTACACACCGTCGTACGTCTGCGAGTACATCGCCCAAAAGGCCTTGGCGGAGACCGAGGACCGGCGGCCGCGAATCCTCGACCCGGCGTGCGGCTGCGGAGCGTTCTTGCTGGCGGCTTATCGCCATCTGCGACGGCACGCGGCGGCCGATCCCGAGGCACTCGCGGCCGGCCTTCACGGCGTCGACATCGACCCGCAAGCGGTGCTTGTGGCCCGGCGATCGCTCTGGCTGGAGGCTCAGTCCGAGCGGTTGTCGGACGGCATGGCCCGACGCCTGGCCGAGCGGCTGACCGCCAACCTTCGCACGGGCGACGTCCTGGTCGACCCGGCGATAGAAGCCCTCGGGCCATTCGATGCGGTGTTGGGCAACCCGCCCTATCGCCGCGAACTGCACACCAAAGTCTTGTTGGATCGGATCGCCGCCACGGAGTTCGGCCGGCGTTATCGGACGCCGCGTATGGACCTGTGGTATTACTTCTTCCACCGCGGCTTGGAATTGCTCAAACCCGGCGGGCGACTGTCGTTCATTGTGGGAGCCTATTGGACAAAAGGCCGAGGCGCGGAAAGACTGATCGCCGCCATGCGGGAGGACTCGCACGTCGAAGAGCTCTTTGCGCTCGGCCGGCTCCAGGTGTTTCCCGGTGTGGCTGGTCAGCACTTGATTCTCACGCTCACCAAAGGCCCCAGTTCCCGCCCGACGCTCGTCAAGACCGTCAACCGGCGCACCCAAGCCGACGCGGAGCCGTTTGTTCGCGGCGTGGCCCCGGTCGTGGCGTTCGAGAAGACGGCCGAACAGCTCTTCCGCGGCGGCATCGACCTGGAGCCTCCCTGTGGCGAACTGCTGGCCCGGCTCGAACGCTTCCCGCCACTGGCCAGCTTTGGCCTTGTGCGCCAGGGGATCGCCGAGAATCCCGCCGCGGTCACCGAGCGAACCAATCTCAAGCACGGCAACCGCTGGACCGTGGGCGAAGGGGTGTTTGTCCTGACCGAGGCGGAGCTTGCCGACCTGAAGCTGACCGAGGTGGAGCGGGGCCTGCTTCGGCCCTATCATGACCTCTGCGACCTGGGCCGCTACACCGTGGCCCGGCGGCCGTCGAGATGGTTGATCTACTCGACGCCCCAGACCTGCCCGGCGATCGATCCGTATCCGGGGCTGCGCCGCCATCTGGAGCGTTTTCGGCCGATCCTCGACGAGCGGCGGGAAACGCGCCAAGGCCGGCGTGCATGGTGGCAGCTCCACTGGCCGCGGGACGAATCACTCTGGCAGGCGTCCAAGCTTCTGGCGGTGCAGATGGCCCCGCGTCCCGCCTTCGCGCCGGCCCTGACACCGGTCTACGTCCCCTTCAGCGTCAACGTGTTTATTCCCGACGCCGCGACGCGTGAACACCTTTACTACCTGGCCGCCGTGCTCAATAGCCGGCTTCTATGGAAGTGGTTTCGACACCACGCCAAGCAGCGCGGCGTGGGCTTGGAGATCAACGGCCACGTGTTGGCCCGGGCGCCGATCCGCCCGATCGACTTCACCTCGCCGGCCGAGGTGGCATGCCACGCTCGGCTCGTCGCCTTGGTCGACGCGATGCTGGCCAGCGGCTCCGCTGAAGAGACCGACCGCGAGATCGACCAGCGCGTCTACGAACTCTACGGCCTGACGGAAGCGGAAATCCGCGACGTGCAGCGTGAGTAAGACGCCCCATTTGGCCCCGGCACTTGTGCCGGGCGTCACCGGCCGCAAGCGGCCGGGCTAAACCGGCGAGTCGCGGGATGCCCCTTCACTGGGCCGTCTCGTTCGCCGGGTCGAGCGGTTCGGTGCCGGGCATGGCGATCTCGCGGAACAAATGCCGGCTCAGCAGGCTGTGATGCCGGCTGTAGGCGAAGTAGATCACAAAGCCGATCGCCAGCCACACGATCAGTCGCAGCCAGGGGTCCACGGGAAGGAAGAGCATCAACGTCAGGTTCACCGCGATTCCCATCGGGGCGACGATCCAGATGAAAGGAGTGCGGAACGGTCGATGGGCGTCGGGACGCTGCACGCGGAGGATGAGCACCGCGGCGCAGACCATCACGAAAGCCATCAGCGTGCCGATGTTGACCATCTCGGCCAGCGTGCGGATCGGCGTCAAAGCGGCCACCAGGGTGATCAACGCGCCGGTGAGCATCGTGGCCAAATGCGGCGTGCGGAACCGCGGGTGCACCGTGCCGAAGACCCGCGGCAAGAGCCCGTCGCGCGACATGGCCATGAAGACCCTCGCCTGGCTCAAAAACAGCACCAACAGCACGCTGGTCATCCCGGCCAGACCACCGGCCGCGATCAACGCCGTGGCGGCACGTAGCGTCGGGCCGGCGGCTTTCTGGGCAAAGGCGTCGGCGATCGGCGCTTGCACGTCGATCTGGAAGTAGGGAATCATTCCGGTGATTACCGCGGCCACGGCCATATACAGGATCGTGCAAACCACCAGCGAGGTGATGATGCCGAAGGGGACGTCGCGCTGCGGATGCCGGGCTTCTTCGGCGTGGGTCGAGATCGAGTCGAAGCCGATGTAGGCGAAAAACACGATCGCCGCGCCGAGCATGATCCCCGACAGACCGTAGGGGGCAAACGGACTGCGAGTGGCGTCGTCCAGCGGCAGGAGCCACTGGTTGATCCCCAACAGCCCGAGCAGGCCCCAAGAAGCGGCTTCCTTCTTCTTCCCTTCGCTGCGCACCTTCGGCAGCAGTTCCTCGACCGCCTGCTTGTCGGCGGTCGTCTTCGGCAGCTTCGGCGCGAATTCGGTCTGGATCGCGGCGACCTGCTCTTGGGCCTGGGCCGTGGTGAGTTTCCCGGCCTTGACCAGGCGCTGGCTCTCCTGTTCGACCCACTCCAGGCGGTAACTGGCGGCCAGTTGCGTCTTCAACTCACGCATCCGCTCGGGCGACGCCAAACCGTGGTTTTGCTTTTCGAGGTACTGCTTCACCAGGCTGGGCATCACGCGTTCCTGCGGCAGCACCCGCTCGGTGACGGGGATGCTGTGCCAGTTCGCCGGTTGAATGAACGCCAACCCCACGCCGATCACAAACAGCACGACCGCCACCTTGATGAATACCAATATCGCGTTGGTCCGGGCACTCTCGCGAATCCCCACGACCAGGATCGTGGTGACGATGACCATGATTAGCACCGAGGGGAGGTTGACCAGCGCATGTGCGGCCGTGCCTTCCAGCGACGTGAAAGGATCGGAGGATAGTACGGCCGGGACCTGCCACAGCCCGAGCGCGTGGAGGAACTTGTTTAAGTAGCCGGTCCACGAGGAGGCGACCGTGGCGCAGCCCATCGAGTATTCGAGGATCAGGTCCCAGCCGATGATCCAGGCGAAGATCTCGCCCAAGGTGGCGTAGGCGTAGGTGTAGACACTGCCGGCCACGGGGGCCATGGCGGCGAACTCGGCATAGCAGAGGGCGGCCAGGGCACAGCCGACGGCGGCCACGGCAAAGGAGAGGATGATCGCCGGCCCCGCATTGTCGGCCGCAGCCACGCCCGTCAGGACGAAGATCCCGGCCCCGATGATGCAGCCGATGCCAAGTGCGGTCAGCGAGATCGGTCCCAGCACGCGGTGCAAACGATGCCCGTCCTCCATTTCCGCCAGGAGCATCTCCAGATCCTTACGGGCAAAAATCCGTTTCCAACTCATGGGCTTCCGCTCTCAGGTTCAGGGAAAAGTAGGAGGGTTCGGCACCGAGGGCCCGTCAGGTGGCCACCTCCGTGGCGTCCGGGTAATCGAGCGTCTTGCGGATTCCCTTGGCGGGAGTCGACGGAGTGCGCAGGATGCTGTACCACCGCCGCACGGCGTCGAGGATGATGATCGCCGAAAGGACCAGCATGATGCTGGCCATCGCGCACATCAGCTTGATGTTGAACGCCTCGCCGGGGTCCAGACCGGGTTGCCCCAACTCCAGCCACCAACGGTGTGTGCTCCCCACTCCCGCCGAAAACACCGTGACCACGACAAACACCAACGGCAGGAAGGTGCAGAGGGCGTAGCGACGTTTGGGGGCGTGCGTCAGCAGATAGGTCGTGCCCACGGTCAACGCGATCGTGGCCAACAACTGGTTGGCGATCCCCATGATCCGCCAGAGGCTCGAGATGTTGCCCGTATACAGCAGATAGCCCCAGAGGAAGCAGACCAGGATGCTCATCGTGATGTTCAGGCCCCAGTGCGTCTGGTGCTCCTGCTCGCTGGCGGCCTTCGTGAGGCCGAACTGGGCCAGCGACTCCTGGAAGATGAACCGCGCCACGCGAGTTCCGGTCTCCAAGAGGGTGAGGATGAAGAGGGCCTCGAACATGATCACGAAGTGGTACCAGTAGGCCGTCAGCTGCTTCATTCCCGGCAGGCTGGCGAAGACCTTCGCCATGCCGACCGCCAAAGTGACCGCTCCGCCCGTCTTTCCCGCCAGGCGGTCTTCGCCCGTGCTCTTCTCCAACGCGGCGAAGTCAGCCTCGTCCACGGCAATGTCCCAGCCGTGCTGGGCCTTGGTCTGGTCCACGATCGTCTGGTAGTGGGCCACCTGCTGAGGCGTGTCCTGGGCGATGTTGATCTTGAAGTATTCGCCCGGCGGCAGGGCACAGGCCGCCACCAGGGCCGTGATCGATACGAACCCTTCCAACAACATGCCCCCATAGCCGATCGGCCGGATGTCCGACTCCCGGTTGACCATCTTCGGCGTGGTCCCCGAGGAGATCAATGCGTGGAACCCCGACAGGGCCCCGCACATGATCACGATACACACAAACGGCCAGACCGAGCCGGGCACCACCGGCCCGTTGCCGGCAATGAACGGAGTGGTGGCGGGCATTTCCAGCGTCGGGTGAGCCACGAAAATCCCCACGGCCAGGACCGCGATCACCCCAATCTTCATGTACGAGCTGAGGTAATCCCGCGGGCAAAGGAGCACCCACACCGGCAGGATCGAGGCGATCGCCGCATAGACCGGGAGGATGATCGACAACTGCGGCTTGGTGAACAGCAGGTAGTGCCCCCAGTCCGATTCGCCAAAAGGCCTCCCGTACAGAACCCCCAACAACACCAGGCTCACGCCGATCAGCGAGGCCTCGCCCACGTGCCCAGGACGAATCTTGTTCATCCACAGCCCGGTGATCAAGGCGGCCGGGATCGTCACCACGATCGTGAACATGCCCCAGGGGCTCTTGCTCAGGGCAATGACCACGACCATCGCCACGCTCGCCAACGTGGCGATGACGATGAACAACGTGGCCAGCGTGGTGATCGCGCCGGAGACTGGGCCGTGCAGGTTGCGGGTGATCTTCGGCAGCGACAATCCATCTAGGCGCACCGAGGCCAGGAGGACCACAAAGTCGTGAACCCCGCCGGCCAGGCACGCACCGATCACGATCCAGGCGAAGCCGGGAAAAAAGCCCCACTGGGCCGCCAGCACCGGGCCCACCAGCGGCCCGGGCCCGGCGATCGCCGCAAAATGGACCCCAAACAACACCAGGCGGCGAGTGGGATGGTAGTCGACATCGTCACGCAACCGATGGGCGGGCGTGACGCGCTGATCATTCAGCACCGCCACCTTCGCTGCCAGGAATGCCCCATAGAACCGATAGGCCAGCGCGAACGCCGCCAAAGACGTGATCACCAACCAGAGTGAGTTCACCGACGCCACCTTTCTTGTAGGGCCGTACGCTGTCAGACCAGTCCAGCCGCCGTGGGCCAGACAAAGAGGGGGGGCAGAGAGAGGGCGCACGCAGACGTCCCCACCCAACTGTCCTCTCATCATAGTCCACCCCCCGCCCATGAGCAACCATGCGGTGGACGGAGGCGCGAGAAACCCTATAATGAGCGGTTCCGAAACCATCGCTGATTAGCAACAATACTTTACGGCATCCGCGCAGTTTACCTACCCCGCGTGACCGGCCGCCGGTAACGAGACCCCGGCCGGCACACGCCGGCTGCAAGGCGAATTCCCATCGACAGGAGGTGCTCCGTGGCGGAAAAGGTGATCATCATTGGCAGTGGACCGGCGGCCTGGTCGGCGGCGATCTATGCCGCGCGGGCGGCGCTTCAGCCCCTTGTGTTCGAAGGGGCGATCACGGAAGAGAACCGTCTGGCAGGCACGCTCCCGCTCGGCCAGCTCTCCTTGACGACGGAAGTGGAAAACTATCCCGGATTCCCGGCTGGCGACCTGGAGGCGTACCTCGACAGCGCCCTGCCCAAAGACAAGCGGATGATGATGCCCCCGCACAGCAAAGAGGGGATCACCGGACCGGAACTGATGGAGCTGATGCGTCAGCAGGCCCTCAACTTCGGCACGCGGGTCCTGACCGACGACGTGGTCAGCGTCGACTTCAAGAGCCACCCCTTCCGCCTCAACGTCTCCAACGGCGAAACCTACGAAGCCCTCTCCGTGATCGTCGCCACCGGGGCGCGGGCCAACTACCTCAATATCCCCTCGGAACAGGCGTTCAAGAATCGCGGCGTCTCGGCCTGTGCCGTCTGTGACGGAGCCTTGCCCCGCTTCCGCAACAAGCCGCTGGCCGTCGTCGGCGGCGGCGACTCGGCCGTAGAAGAGGCCGACTACCTGAGCAAGTTCGCCAGCACGGTCTACATGATCCACCGCCGCGACGAGTTGCGGGCCTCGAAGATCATGGTCCAGCGGGCGCTCGGCAATCCCAAGATCAAGATCCTCTGGAACCGGCTCGTCGAGGAAATCCTGGGCAACGACGCCCAAGGCGTGACCGGGCTCCGCCTGAAGAGCACCACCGGCGAGCCCGATCTGGACCTGCCCGTCACCGGCGTCTTCATGGCCATCGGCCACACGCCGAACGTCCGCTTCCTCGGCGACCAGTTGGAGCTGACCTCGAAGAAATACATCCGGCTGACCACCGCCGCCCGCACCTACACGAGCGTCGAGGGCGTGTTTGCCGCCGGCGACGTGGCCGACGACTACTACCGCCAGGCGATCACCTCCGCCGGCGCCGGCTGCATGGCCGCGTTGGATGCCGAGCGCTGGCTGGCCGCCAAAGGTCTCTGAACAGCTAACGACAAAAGGGAACCCGTTTAGCCCCAGCACTTGTGCCGGGCGCATTCCGGGGCTTGGGAC
This sequence comes from Thermoguttaceae bacterium, assembly GCA_039680305.1. Classification (GTDB taxonomy): domain Bacteria; phylum Planctomycetota; class Planctomycetia; order Pirellulales; family Thermoguttaceae; genus JBDKTH01. Next base: position 25,027 of record JBDKTH010001196.1, read on the forward strand.
TCAAAGAAGGAAGAACATGGACAAGATCTCTGTTGCGCAAGCACGTCGGCCGGAAGCCGTGGGTCAGGAAGTGATTCTTCAGGGTTGGGTTCGCACCCGCCGCGATTCCAAGGGCGGATTCAGTTTCGTGGAACTCAACGACGGTTCCTCCCAGGGCAACATCCAGGTCATCGTCCCGTCGAGCCTGGAGAACTACGAAACGGAGATCAAGAAGCTCACCGCCGGGGCGAGCGTCGGCGTCGTCGGATTGGTCAAGGCGTCGCCGGGCAAAGGCCAAGCCACCGAGATCGAGGCCCGCAGCGTCCGGGTCTTCGGTTTTGCCGAGCCGGAAAGCTATCCCTTGCAGAAGAAGGGGCACTCCTTCGAGTTCCTCCGCACGATCGCCCACCTCCGCCCGCGGACCAACACCTTCGGCGCCGTCACCCGGGTCCGCAATGCCGTTTCCTACTCGATCCACCAGTTCTTCCAGGAAGAAGGCTTCTTCTACATCCACACCCCGCTGATCACCGCCAGTGACTGCGAAGGCGCCGGCGCGATGTTCCAGGTGACCACGCTCAACCTGACCAATCTCCCCCTGGGCGAGTCGGGCATCGACTACACCCAGGACTTCTTCGACAAACCCACCTACCTGACCGTCAGCGGCCAATTGGAAGGCGAGGCGTTCGCCTGCGGGATGGGAAAGATCTACACCTTCGGCCCCACGTTCCGGGCGGAAAACTCCAACACCTCCCGCCACCTGGCCGAGTTCTGGATGGTCGAGCCGGAAATGGCCTTCTTCGAGCTCGAAGACAACATGGACCTCGCCGAGCGGTTCTTGAAGCGGATCGTCGGCGACGTGATCCAACGCTGCCCGGAAGATATCGCCTTCTTCAACGAGCGGATCGACAAGACCGTCCAGGCGACCCTCGACGGGATCATCCAGAGCGAGTTTGTGCGGCTCTCCTACACCGAGGCCGTCGACATCCTGGAAAAGGCCAACGTGCCCTTCGAGTTCCCCGTGCGCTGGGGCCTCGACCTCCAGGCCGAGCACGAACGGTTCCTTACCGAGCAGCATTTCAAACGCCCGGTGATCCTCTACAACTATCCGCGCACGATCAAGCCGTTTTACATGCGGGTCAACGACGACGGCCGGACGGTGCGGGCGATGGACGTGCTGGTCCCTAAGGTCGGCGAGATTATCGGCGGCAGCCAGCGTGAGGAGCGGCTCGACGTGCTCAAGGCCCGGATGGAAGAACAGGGGCTCAATCCCGAGAACTACTGGTGGTACCTCGACCTGCGACGCTACGGCTCCGTGCCCCACGCCGGTTTCGGCCTGGGCCTGGAGCGGGTCCTCCAGTTCATCACCGGGATGGGCAACATCCGTGACGTGATCCCCTTCCCCCGCACCCCCGGCAGCGCCGACTTCTAGTCGGAGCCGGGACGTGTCGGCCCGATTCCGGCGCGACACGCCCCGGCTCGGAGGTCCGTGACCTAACGAGGACTCACGCCGTCACGCGTTTGCCGACCATGGTCTGCTTGCCATCCTTGCGAACCGGGGCAAAGCGTTCCTCGGGCAAGATGATCGCGCTGATTCGCAGGCCGAACTTGTCGCCCACTTTGACCGCCTCCCCGCTGGCCACGCGGCGCCCGCCCACGTCCAGTTCGAGCATCTCTTCGCACGACTTGTCGAACTGAATGATCGAACCGGGGCCGAGTTCCATGATCCGGCTCAGCCGCTGACGCTTCTGGGCCAGGGTCACCACCACCGGCACGCGGATCCGCATCAGGCTGCGCACATAAAGGGGCAGTCGCTCAAACGTCAGACGCGGTTGCTTGGCCGCCGGGGCCGGCTTGCTCGCGGCGACCGCCGGCTTGGCCGGGGCCGGTCGCGGTGCGGCGGCTGCGGGTTTGGCCGGAGCCGGTTTCGCAGGCTCGGCCTGCGGCTTCGGCGGGGCTCCGCCACCGGCCACGACGGCTCCTGGCTTGGCCGCCGGCCACACCAGATACATGACCTTCGCGCTGCCGTCCTTGTGCAGTTCCAGCGGCACGATCGCGGCGTCCGCCGCTGCCTCGCCCGCCGTGAGGGCCTGGCTCAGGTTGCCCACGCAGCTGGCCGCAAAGTCTTCGGGCATGAACTCCTCGGGCAAGAGGAGCATCCCCAACTCTTGTGCGAGGGTCGTCAGTTTGGCCTTCCCCGTCGCATCGGGCTCGGCAGCCCACGCCGGAATCAGGCCGGAACTGTTCGGCAGCAGAACCAGGGCTCCGGCGCCACCGACCGTCAAAACGATCGCTAGTCCCGGACCGGCCAGTTCCTCGTGGACCTTGGCCATCGCGACCGACCGGGGCTCGCCCACGGTCAACTTAACCCCCACATCGAGGGTTCTCGTCAGCGCAGCGCTGGCCTCATCGGCCCCTTGTTGACATGCCTGCACAACGGCCGGAACGATGCTCGGGCTGAACTCTGCCATGCTAAAGACTACCGCTTGAAGACTTGTCACCCTGGAACCAGGGCATATCGAAGAAGAGCCACCATCCGTATCGGGTGAATAGCCCGCAAACTTTACCCAAGCCGCACATTTCCCATGCAACTAACTATTAATGGTGTATTAACTCCATCCAGTCGCAGGGGGCGCATCTCCGGTCGCAAGCGACCGGGCTAAACCCAATACCGACCAACGGCCCCCAGTGCGATGACTTCACTTCCACCCGCCGCCCCCCCACATCCCTCTTCCCCACTCTTCCTATAATTCCTCTACCGGAAGGCATTGCGGAGCATGGAGGCGCACGTGGCATCGGCAGTCGATCATGCATATCCGTCCCCGGAAGAAGTCGGCCCTCTCGACCAGGAGCGACCAGCTCCCATCGAGTATGACCTGGTCGTGGTCGGCGACGGTCTGACCGCGGCGGCGGTTGCGAGGGAAGGTCGCGCGTGTGGGTATCGCGTGGCATTGGCCACTCCAGGCGGGGACGTGCAGCTTGCCCGCTTCGCTCGCTGGGCTGTCCGGAACGCCTTGCGTCAGGCCGCTTGGGCCGCGCATCGAGCCTGTCATCCACCGGACTTCCCCTCGCTGCTCCACGAGACAAGGCAGATTCGCACGCGGCTCCTGGCCGCCCACTCGCTCGATCGGCTCGCCGAGGCGGGCGTCGACGTCTATTATGGGCCGATCGCGTTCCTTCGGCCCGAGGCCCTCGAGGTCGGCGACGATGAGATCATCTTCCGGCGTGCGATCCTGGCCCTCGATGCAAAGCCGGGGCCGTTAGGGATCGACGGCGCCGAGGAGGCCGGCTGCTTGAACAGCGAGCGTCTGCTCGACCTGGAGCAGTTGCCCGAACGATTGGCTGTGCTTGGGCTTGGGCCTCGGGAATGTCTCTGGGCGCAAATGTTCCGCCGATTGGGAAGCCAGGTGCACCTCGTCGGTCCGGCTCCGCGGATCTTGCCGGGCGAGTTGCCCGAGGCAGCGGAGATCGTCCAGCGACAACTGGAGCAGGAAGGCGTCCATCTCTTGCTAGACTGCCAGCCGTTGGCGATCGAGCAAACGGGCACGCAACGGATCGTGAGCATTCAACGCGACGGGATCAAGGAGGAGTTGTTCGCCGACCAGGTTTTCCTCCATCGCTCCCGTCGCCCAAACCTTGCCGGCTTGCGGCTCGACGCGGCCGAAGTGACCACGGCCGAGTGCGGGGTCGCCGTCGACCCGTGCATGCGTACGACGAACCGGCGAATCCTGGCGATCGGGGAGGTCTGTGGCCAGGAATTCGCCAGCCCGGCGATCGCCGAGGTGGTCGCACGCCGTTGCGTGGCCAATGCGTTTGCCTGGTGGCCTCGTCCGCTGGAGCGACTGGCCGTGGCCCGGTGCGTCTGGACGGATCCGGAAGTGGTCAGCCTGGGCCAGCTCGCCCCGGACAGTCCCCAGGCGACGATAACGACGGACGCCTATCGCGTCAACGTCGCGGAGACCGACCAGGCCGTGCTGGAGCAGCGGGAAATGGGGTTTGCCATCGTGCGAGTCCGCCGTGCCACGGGCCGGATCGTCGGGGCCTGCCTGGTCGCTCAAGAGGCCAGCGAACTGGCCGATCCTCTGCTTTTGTTGATGGCCCACGACCTACCGTTGTCGGTCCTGTTGGACGTGATGGCCAGTTATCCCAGCCGCTTCGAGCTCCTCCAGCGTCTGGCCGACCGCTACCGCCACGGCCCCCAGCCCTCGCTCGGCCTGATCCTGAAAGAAGCCACCAGTCGCTGGCGCAAGCGACGGCCGCCCCGCTAGCCAAGACGATCCTTCAAGTCTCCCTCTCCCTCCGGGAGAGGGCCGGGGTGAGGGGGATTATCGTTGGATAAATCCATGGCAATTCCCTTCATCCTAGCCCGTCCGTGCGCGAAGCACGGGCCCCGAAAGAAAATGGTGCGTTTCGCACACCCTACAGATTGGCGAGAAATGCGGACTAGCGCAGCAGCCACGGCTCGGCCCAGACCGCCAGGTTGTCGGACGGTTCGGATCCGGCTTCGGCCTTGGCTTCCAAGGTCAGGCGAATCACCGGCTGCTCGGGCAGGGACACGGCCAACGGCGCGGGCATCTGGCCGGCGGCGAGCGTCACGCAACCCGTCGGTCGCCCGTCCAGCTTCACGGAAAACACTACCTTGCCCTTTGGGCCGGCGGTCGGATGCAGCCCCACGCGAGCCGTGAACCTCTTGTAGACGCCGCCGAGGGCCAACGCATACTCCAGCCGACACGGCGTCCCCATCCCCCAACCGAAGGCGACCGGCTCCGGGCCTTGTGCACCGGGCAGTTGCAGCGGGTGCAACGCTCGCCGGGCGTCCAGGCTCTGGCCGACGAGATGCGACACCACATAGTAGGGCTGCGAGGCTCGCGTGCGCACCGGCTCGGCGATCCAGCGGGTCAGTTGCTGCCGGGAAAGCGATTGGGCCTCCCCGGGATCGACGCTCCCTTGGGCCAGGCAACCGGCGGTGTAAAGCACGTCGGCAACGAAGCGGGCCGTGCGGTTCAGCGTGGCCCCGATCGCCGCATCAAGCCGCTTGGGATCGTCTTCCAGGCGTCCAAGCAGCGCCGGCACGATCAGCCCCGCAGCATGCCGCTGGACGGCACGCTGCTCCCGCGTGATCAACGCGGCCGCTTCCCGGATGGTGCCGCCAAGCAACTGCGGACGATAAGCGAGGTCGTCCAGCCCGACGTTCTTCTCAAGGCCGATCCAGCCCGCGCCGTACAGATAGTTGTGGTTCTCCAGCGACGCTGGCGGCGGAATCAGTTGGCGGAGCGTGGCCTCGTCCACCGGACTGCTATGGGCCGACAACGAGCCGGGATCTTCGCACCAGTGGCAAAGCACGCCGAGATACTTCATTGCCTCGTCGTGTTGCCCGGCCTGCCAGTTGCGGCAGACCTGCTCCAAGTACCATTGGACGGCATGGAACGTCGCTTCGGGCGGGTTCACATCGTGCAGCGACACCCGCACGTCGGGCACGGTGCAATACGGAGCCAGTTCCGGATGCTTGCCGCCGGCATAAGCGTCCTGGATCCCCAAGTACTTCGTGGTCAGGGCCGCAAGCCGCTCCGGGCCAAAGGCTTCCGTTTGCCGTGCCGGCAGTCGCCCCACCGCCCAGACGCGGATCCAGCCATGCCCCCGGCCCCAGGCCCCGGCAACCTGCGGGGCCAGGGCGAGGATGCTTCCGGCCAGCAGGACCAGCAGGCAAGGTACACGATGCCGTTGCGCCATGGCGGCCACTCTTTTCCCTTCCTCTGCGACTCTCCGCGACCTCTGCGGTGAGTCTCGTTCAGTCGCCGAGCGCCGAGACTGTCAGACGCTGGAACTCGCGACGCATATCCGAGGCGTCGCCGTTGGGCAGACCGACGCGCTGGATCATCAGCACGAAGATCAGGTCCTTTTGGGGATCGATCCAGCCTTGGGTGCCAAAGGCCCCGCCGTGGCCGAACGTGCCGGGCGAGAGCATCGCCGTGACGTCGGTCGGCGTGCGGACCACGCCCCAGCCCAGGCCGAAGCCCACGCCCGCGGTAAAGCCGGCGGTCAAGTCGCCAGTGTGCACGCGGGTCATCCTGGCCACGCTGGCCGGCGTGAGGATCCGCTGGCCGTGGCGTTCACCCTGGTTGAGCACCATCTGGTAGAATCGGGCCAGGTCGGCGGCGGTCGAGTAGAGCCCGCCGGCGGGAATCGGATACTTGGCGCCGGCGGTCGGGCCGATGATCAGTGTCGTCGTGGCTACCAATTTGCCTTGGTCTTTGCGATACGTCACAGCGATCCGCTCGGCCTGGGCCGGGCTGGGATAGAAGCAGGTGTCGACCATCCCCAGCGGGCCGAAGATCCGCTTTTGGAGGAACGCCTCGTACGACTGGCCGGACGCGACCTCGATGATCCGGCCGAGGGTATCGATGCCGATGTTGCAGTACTGCCACTTGGTGCCCGGCTCGAATTGGAGCGGCTCCTTGGCAAACTGTCGCACCGCGTCGGCCAGCGACACGTCCCGCTTCTCATACAATCCGGCCGGCCGCTGCGGCAACCCGCCGGGCATGCCCGAGGTGTGGGTCAACAGGTCGCGGAGCGTGATCGGCCGCGACGGCTTCTGGAGCGTCACGCCGCTTTTGCCCCGCACGGCCAACGGCTGCCCGTGGAACTCGGGCAGATATTTTTCCACCGGGTCGTCAATGGCCAGCTTACCCTCGTCGACCAAGATCATGATGCCGACGGCCGTGATCGGCTTGGTCATCGAGGCGATGCGGAACAGCGAGTCCGCTTTCATCGGCTTCTTGGCGTCCAGGTCCTGGTAGCCGACCGCTTCCAGGCTCACCACGCGGTCGTGCCGGGCGACCAAGGTCACCGCC
>JBDKTH010001302.1:0-2783 GCA_039680305.1 Thermoguttaceae bacterium
TCGCCGCTGGCCAGGATCACGCGTTTCGGGGCCTTGGTGCGCAGCGACGCGTCAAGAATATTGAAGGTGCCACGAGCGCTGACGTCGATCACCGCCTGGCGGTCCTCCTTGCAGCTGGCCAGGTGAATCACCGCATCGCTGCGTGAGACCACCTCGTCGACTGCGGCGGAGTCGGCCACGTCGAGTTGCACCTCATCGAGGCCATCGAGCCCGACCGGCAGGCGAAGGTCGCAGGCGATGACCTGATAGTCGTTTTCCAACAGGGCTTTGCAGAGCGGGTAGCCCAGCTTGCCGCTGGCTCCGGTCACCATCACACGTTTGATCTTAGACATGATTCGGTTATTCTCCTTTCTTCATTTCCATGAATTCGACGATCGCCCCATCGTCGTACTGATAGAAGCCCACCCGGGCGATGCCCGCGTCGAACGGTTCGAGAAGGACTTTCAAGCCCTTGGCTGCGGCTTCGATACTCTGGACCTCGTAGGCCACGTGCGGCATCTCGCGCACCGGGCCTTTGACCGGGCTATCGGGCTCAAACCGCAGCCATTCGATATGATAGGGATGCTTCTGGAAATCGGTCACCCAGACGCGAGTCGCTGCGACGAACACTTCGCCCGGCTTCTTCTCCGTCGTGATCACGCCGATGTGGGAGAAGACCAGCTTCGCCGCCCCCGCCGGTTCGGCAGCGTAACTGAGTACGTTGCCGCCCAACAGAACGCACGTCATAGGCAGGGCCAAACACAGGAGCCACGGTTTTGAGAATCGCATGGTGTTTACTCCTTGGGGTATTCCATGAACTCGACGATCGCGCCGTCGGAGCTCTCGAAGAAGCCGACCCGGGCAATCCCCGCATCGAACGGTTCGATGAGAACCTTCATTCCTTTCGACGCCGCTTCGATGCTCTCCACGCGAAACGCCACGTGGGGCTTTTCCCGCACGGGCCCGGTGACCGGGCTGTCGGGCTCGAAACGCAGCCACTCGATCTGGTAGGGATGGTGCTGGAAGTCGGTCACCCAGACCTTCGTGGCGGCGACGTACATTTCGTCGGCCTTCTTTTCGGTAGTGATCATGCCGAGGTGGTCGAATTGCATTGGGTTCGCTCCCGCGATTCTCGGTTGTCAGAATTGAAAGATCTTGCCGGTCTTCGACGACTCGACAGCACCGGCCAAGAGCGCCACGGCTGCCCGGGATTCCTCGGGCGTGATCCGGTCCGGCCGGCGGCCTTCGGCCACGCAATCGGCAAAGTAACGAAGCTCCGCGCGGAGGATGCCGAACCGCTGGCCGAACACGTTGGGCCAGTACAGCGTGTCGGGCATGCGGTTACCCGCCCCGTCATGGATCTCAAGGCCCGCCTCGCCGCAGTCAATGTAGATCGCCCCTTCGGTGCCGATCACTTCCATCCGGGCGTCGATCTGGTAGGGCGTCGACTCGGGCAGGTGCCAGATCGACTCGATCACGGCGATCGCCCCACTGTCCAGCCGGGCCATCGCCCAGCCGCCATCGGGATACTTGTTCGTGCCCGGATGAATCTCCTGGGCATAGATGCTCACGGGCTTGGCCTGGCTGAACCAGAGCATCAGGTCGCCGTCGTGGATCCCGTCGCCCATCAGGGCGGAAATGTCGTTGAGCACCATCCGGCCGATGGTCTTCGACAGGTTGCGCCGGGCGTGCATCGAAACGATCTTCCCGATCTTTCCCTCGTCGATCGCCTGCTTGGCCAACGCCACGCGCGGGTCAAAGCGGCAGATGTGCCCGACCATGAAGAAACCCGAGGCCTTGCGCGCGGCGTCGAGGATCAGGTCGCAGTCGGCCGGGGTCGGTGCCATCGGCTTTTCGAGAAACACGTGTTTGCCGCTGTTCAGGGCGTCGAGGGCGATATCGCGGTGATCGTAGATGTGCGTGGTGATCCCGATCACGTCGATCTCCGGATCGGCCAACAGATCGCGATAATTCGTATACCGCTTGGCCACATGGAACCGGTCGGCCATCTCGGCCAACCGCTGCGGACGGCGAGTGCACACCGCCGCCAGTTCGATTCCCGGCATCGCGGAGAGGGCCTCCGCATGCACCTCGCCGAACCATCCCAAGCCGATAAGGCCCCAGCGTATGGTTTTGGTCATGAGTCGATCCTGAATGCTATGGGTTGGTGTTATGGTTGGTTGTGTTATGGAGAGCGCATGCCGCCCTCCCCTGCCCTACTCCACGCTCACGCCCGGTATCACGCGTTGGGCATTCTTGTAGTAGAGCTTGGCGAGAACCTCGTCAGGCAAGTGGAGGCCGAAAAGCTTCCAGCGGGTGTAGACGCCGAAACGTCCGATGTAGTCGGGATAGTCGAAGTACTCGTCCCGGGTCTCCAGGAAGCGGTAGTTGCAACGATAGGCTTCGGGCGACACGGGCATGTCGAGCCCGAACAGGACGCGGTCCTGGTAGTGAATGAAGAAATCCCGCGCGGTGTACGGCTGGCGGCCCAACTCGTCAATCCGTGCCGAGAAGTCGATCACCACGTTGGGGAACTGGTCCAACAGCCGGCCGACCGAGGCCAAATCCTCGGGCAGGTTGGCCATGTGCGGCAGCAGGAACGTGGTGTCCGGGTGAGCGGCGATCATCCGGTTACGCTGCTCCAAGAGATCCCACTTCGAGAAGTGGGAGCCCTGGAAGCTCCAGCCGGGGAACTCGCGAAGCGTGAGGTAGTGCTCGTTCTCCGCGTCGAAGGGGAGGAAGAAAGCGATCGGGTCGGACACGTGGATCAGCACCGGAATGCCCAACTCCCCGGCCCGACGCCA
>JBDKTH010000077.1:0-6300 GCA_039680305.1 Thermoguttaceae bacterium
TCTCTCCTATAAGGCCCCATCGCACCACCCGGGAAAATGTCAAGCCTTCCACTCACTATACCAGGAATGGCCAACTAGCGATAGCCGTCGCAGAAACCGGGTATAATGTGATGAGAGCATCTCATCATCTCCCACCGACCGAGGAAATCATGGAAAAGGTTGAAAAGGCGGCTTCGAAGAAGGAAGAACCTGTGGCGGTGCCGGACCACACGGAAAAGATCAAGTCCCAGGTGTTGGCGAAAATTGGCAAGCCGCCCCGTCTGGACCGTGTGGAAGTATCCCGGCACCACAATGGCAACTACCGGGTCAACATTTGGGAGCAGCCCGAGTCAAAGAAGGACATCGCTGTAACCAGTGGTGCCCGCATTCGGTCGTCCTATTATTTGAAGGTGTCGGAGGCCGGCGAGATCATCCACAGCAACCCACCGCTCGCCAAGCTGAGCTCCTCCGCTTGAACGGGCCGGCACTCGCCAAGACCGCTTGCTGACCTATTGAACCTAAGGCTCCACGGCATGACGAAAACGGACCTCACGCTTTACCGGGAAAGACTTCTGGCTTTGCGAGCAAGACTTCAGGGCGACATGACGCAGATGGAAGACAACGCCTTGAACAAGGAGCAGAACAAGACCACCAGCATGCCGAACCACATGGCGGAGCTTGGCAGTGGCAACTTCGATCAGGAACTCACCTTGAGCCTGCTGGGGAGCGAGAAGGATGCCCTCGACCAGATCGACGGGGCACTGATGCGGATCGAGGACGGCAGCTTCGGCCTGTGCGAGACGTGCGGCGTGAAGATCCCCAACGCTCGCCTGGAAGCCATCCCCTATGCAGCCCTGTGCGTCCAGTGTGCCTCGCAACGGGAGAAAGGCCACGGGCGGTAAGCCAAAAGAAAAAGCCCTGGCGTCGATGCCAGGGCTTGGGTGAGTCTTCAGGAGGGCTGGGAGGCGGGGGCCGACATGAACGTGTCACCCACCACCATCCGAGAATGGTCGCCGTCCTGCAGGTCAGACCGGCTTCACTTGTTCTGCTCGCGGACCCTTGGGGCCACGTCCTTCGACGAAGGAGACTTTCTGTCCCTCTCGCAGCTCTTCGTACCGTACGCCTTCCAGGTTCGAAGAATGGAAGAAGATATCCTTCCCTCCCGGCAGTGCGATGAATCCGAATCCTTTGTCTGTCAGCTTCTTGATGGTGCCTTCTGGCATAGCCACGTCCGTTCGTTGTAGAGCCTCTGGTCGAGATGTCGCCTGGGTAACAAGACAGGCCGTCCAACGCCACCAGATTGGGGAAGTATACCAGACCGGCCTTCCCTCCACAACCGATTGTGCTTCGGCTCCAGGCAGGGACGGCGACTGCCCCCATCCCTGCCACCCGCGGTTGTCTCACGCATGGATTTAGCCAAGGTATGCGGCCAGGCAACGCCTGTTCCCTCCTTCTGTGGGGGGGGTATTGCTGGTGATTCCCCATCGTTTTCGACTTGGCCTCATACCAGAGCCTCCTGCCGTCCGTGCCCTAAGCCGGTAGTCATCGAGGAGATGTTTCCGTTGAACTGCTCGCTTCCGGAGCAGGGTTCTTTCAAGCGGGGCCAATTGGATATTATGGATGGGAGTCTTGCCGATAGCAAAACCTGCCGTCTCTCGCCACCAGACCTTGCCTACTCAGTGCAAGAGCGGACAGTTCCAACAACTGCGAAGAGCCGCCCTTTCAGGAATTAGCGGAGCAGAACGTGAAAACGAAACAAGAGATTGTCACCAACTGGTTACCTCGCTACACGGACACGCCCCTGGACGCCTTCGGCAACCACATCCTGCTGACCAACTTCATCTCCTACCTGGACGAGTTTGCCCGCACGGAGAATGTCGAGGTCCGAGGGCTTCAGCGACCGATGCAGACGGCTACCTCCTCGGACGGAATCACGGTCATCAACTTCGGGATCGGCTCGCCAAACGCCGCGACGATCTGCGATCTCTTGTCGGCGGTGGCACCGAAAGCCGTTCTCTTTCTGGGAAAGTGCGGCGGACTGAAACAGAAGATCCACGTCGGCGACTTCATCCTGCCGATAGCCGCGATTCGTGCCGAAGGAACCTCAGACAGCTACTATCCGAGTGAGGTGCCTGCGCTGCCCTCCTTCCAACTCCAAAAGGCCGTCTCCCACACCATCGTTGCCAATGAGCAGGACTATTTCACGGGCACGGTTTACACGACGAATCGCCGGGTGTGGGAGCACGACGAGGAGTTCAAAGCATATCTCCATAGGACCCGGTGCATCGGCATTGATATGGAAACGGCGACATTCTTCATCGCCGCTTTCGCCAACAAGATTCCCCACGGGGCGCTGCTCTTGGTCTCCGATATTCCGATGACGCCCGAGGGGGTGAAGACGGATGCCAGCGACACCGTAGTGACGGAGAAATACGCCAAACTCCACCTCAGGATCGGCGTCGAGTCACTCCGGGAACTGAAGAATTCGGGGGAGTCGGTGAAGCACCTGGTCTTCTAGCTAACCTAGGCCGATGGCGACGCCTCCAGCCCGTGCTTGCGTGAGGCGGTTGGCGGCGAGGCAGAATCCTGCTATCCTTGAAACGAATTGACAGCTCCTTGCCAGGATGGATCTCGAGCCCGATATGCCCCTTAAGGCCGACGACGGGTGAGGGCCCCGACCCTCACGATTAATGCGGCTCAAGACCTTGGTGCCGTCGCCTTTAATAGCGATGGAGTTTCCTCCCAATCCTTTGGGGTTCCCCACGAAGGCACGAAATCGCTATTATAGCCGCGTAGCCAACGATCACGCGGAGCACAGGGGAGGAGTAGTGATGAGCGAAGTGGTGACGATTCCCCGGGACGGGCCCTAATGCACCTTCAGGAGCGTGCGAAGAACCTGGCGGAGGACAAATCGTACCTCCAGCTTGTCATCCGGCCTGATGAGCCGGATCTCTTTTGCGGAGCAGTTCATCAAGCGTCTTGATCCCACGCGGTCCGGCTGCGTGATCCTCGATCTGCGTCTCGGAGGAATGGGCGGTCTTGAGTTGCTCGATCGGCTTGTGGCCCTGGACTGCCCTTTGCCAGTGATCCTCGTGAGCGCCTTTGCCGACGTGCCCGCGACGGTTCGTGCCCTACGGAACGGCGCGATCATCCGCACCGATCCTCTCCGCTTTCGGCAGGTCCTGGTGAACCTGGTCGGCAACGCCGTCAAGTTCACGGATCGCGGCTCTGTAATTCTGTTCGTCGAGATGATCCTCGGCGACCAACCCATGTTGCAGTGCGATGTGTGCGACACAGGGATCGGTCTGACGCCTGCACAATCGGTCAACCTGTTTCGGCCCTTCTCCCAGGGCGACAATAGCACGACGCGCAGGTTTGGAGGGAGCGGGCTGGGCTTGGCAATCAGCAGGAGTCTGGCAGAGCAGCTGGGGGGCGGACTTGTGCTGGTGTCGAGCCAGCCAGGCGTTGGTTCACCGAAGAACTCGCCCAAGGCGCCTTCTTCCTGCTGGAGGATTGGGCCCGGCACTGGGATTACGTCCTCACAAGGACGTTTGGTGCCAACGAGCGAGTCATCCGCGATGTTTTCCAGGGGGACCGGGAATACCTGCTCGGGTTGCGAACTCCTTGTTCAGGAGACTTTCAGGCCGCGGCAGAAGCCGCCGGCTGTAAGGTGGAACTGCTCTGCCCCAAGTGCCACCATAGGGTTCACAAGCCACACGGCATCGTCGTCGATAAGCTGGAAGTTGGGCAAATCCTTGTCGGTCCGCCAGTGGCCCAACGGTCCGGCACTGCACTTGCTCCTGTGACGGACGTGGCCCGCAGTCGTCCGAAATGCCCCTGAAACCTGCAAAGATGTGTCAGTCAAGGTCGGGACGGCTGTGAAAATCTTGCACAGGAGACATTCCCTATGCGTTTTCAGACCAAAGGATTCACGTCGCTACTTCTGACTCTGGCGTTTCTCGCCCTCAGTTTCTCGGGCGTCCTCCTCTACGTCACCCCCAGGGGCCGGATGGCGAATTGGACGGGGTGGACGCTCTTGGGGTTGGAGAAGGGCCAGTGGCAGTCGGTCCACACGAACATCGCCATCCTTTTCATGCTCGTCGCCGTCCTGCACATCGCCTTCAACTGGTCCATGCTCTGGTGCTACATCAAGAAAAGGGGAAGTCTTGCCCTCAACATGAAGTGGGAGTTGTTGGTGGCCGTCGTCGTTGCTGCGGTGGTCCTGGTGGGGAGTATTCTTGAGTGGCCGCCGTTCCGTTCGGTGATGATCTTCAATGACCAGATCAAGGACTATTGGGAACGGGAGCCAACAACCGCCCCAGCCCCGCACGCCGAGGAACTCACTCTGGATCGGCTCGCCAGTCAAATGGGGCTCTCGACAGAGCGGGTGCTCGAAGCCCTGGGAACCGAGGGGATCGCCGCCACAGGGCCTGGGGTGACGGTCAGTCGCGTGGCCACCGAAAACGGTCTGACGCCGGCCGAGATCCACGCGGCGATCAAGAAGCATTTTCCTGAAGCCCAAGAGGCCGGTCACGGGCCGGGACGCGGATACGGTCGTGGGAGAGGCCAGGGCCGAGGGATGGGGCGGGGTGTCGGGGAGTAACACCTCTGCGTCACTCCCTCACCTGGATATCCTTGAAACGAATCAGCAGTTCCTTGCCGGGATGGATTTGGAGTCCGATGTGCCCTTTCAGGCCGACCGTCAAGGTTTTGGCCGTTGAACAAGCTTCTCCAAACGCCTTCATTGGCGACCACCGCATTTACGGAGGCGAGCGAAAACGTCACGCCACAGAAAACCGTGAGAAGAACATGAATCAAAGTAGCGGCGACTAGGCTGCGCATGATGCGGCTCCGAATACCATGGTAGGGGGCGGCTGAAGTTATTATAACCACGGGATGAGCTGCTTACCGGTCTCCTTCATACTGGTATTTCTGCTGGGTCCGCCGATCCTCCACACGATCGCCTCGCTGGAGGCCAAGGCGGGAGATCGCAAAGGCCGTCGGTTCGACCGGTTGGTTGACGCGGTTCTCGACGAACGTCACCTTGCGATTGGCGTCGCGATTACCTTTGTCGCGGACCGTTTCAGTCCAGGTCTTGGGTAACCAGATGCCGTCACGCAGTTCGTAGGTCCAGCGGTACCGCCAGGTTGATCCCGACGATTCGGCGCTTTCGTAGCGGATCGGATTGCAGCCTTGGCTGAGGCTCAACGTGATCCGGCTAAAGAAATCATCGCCGCCCATGTCGATGGTCACCTCGTCTCCCTCGCGAATCACTTTCATGCTGCTCAGTCCAGGCTGGTCGGCCCAGCCGAGGTAGGCGGAGAGATCCCGGGCCACGTCGCCGCGTGAGGTCTCCAGGTAGAAAAGCGGATTGAAGTCGTGGAGCTGCGGCTGAATTCGCCCGCCGGATGAGACGCCGGGCGACCAGATCGTCAGGGTCAGGGGGCGCTGAGCCGGGTTAACTGGCGATCCCCAGGATGGCCCGAGGCGGTAGAGCGCTTCCGGCGTCTGCATGCCGTTGGAGACTTGCGGGACCGGCTGGGGCGTCTTTGTGCCCTTCTCGATCCGCGTCCACTGTTCCAGCGTGGTGTTCCATCGCAAAGATTTGCGGGCCCGATCGAACACGAACTGGACCTTCGCCGAGTACTCATGCCCCATCATCCCCTGGTGGTAGACGGTGTCTTCTTCGACGGTGGCCTTGCCCTGCCAGGTCTGGATCTTGTTCTTGTTTTCCTGGTAGGTCGCAACGACGTAACGCAGCAGATCCATTTGATCGCGCAAGCTGCCGACGCTCTTTGTTCCCGGGGCCTGCGGAGCGGGCGGCTTGACCGGGCCGGAGGGGAGTCTCTTCGGTGATTGGTCCTGAAGCACCAGGTTGCCCAGATCCAGCGGTTGGTCGCTCACGCGTCCGGGGATGTCGGGGATGGACAAATCGCAGGCGTAGCGAAGTATTTCCGGCCGCTCCCAGGGCATCCCCTCATCCTTGAGCATGACGTAGACGCCCAACTTGTACTGTCCAGGCTCGGCGTTTTCCATCCGAAGCGTCCCGTCACGACTAACCGATACGCTCTGCGGGCATTGCGACGACTGCTGGGCTTTGGTCTGCCATGCCCTGCCTTCCTTCGATTCCATCCACTGTTTCGTCCACGCACGAACGGCGTCCGGTCCTTGGTCCCGGGTTGCCTTGGGGGGCGACGGGGGCTCGGGCAACTTCGGTCGCACGTCGGCTCCGATCCGCGACAGGTCACCCTCCGGCGGCCTCCCTCCCGGCCACTGAATTCGCCCGACGAGCGGCCGGCCCGTGCGGCCGATGTTCATCGT
>JBDKTH010000768.1:0-2883 GCA_039680305.1 Thermoguttaceae bacterium
GCGTCGAAACCATGGTTGGCACCTCACGCGGTTGGTAATCACTCCGCTGGCCACACCCCAACACCACACAGACGCCAGTCAACAGATTGGCCAGAAACACGGCATTTGTCTTCGGCTGCATGTTTGGTCTCCGAGAAGAAGGGGAGACGGCAAGTCTCCTGAGAGAAGGATCACTTGGACAGCATCTCCACCGTCATCATCGCGCAAAGGGCGAGGACGGCAAGGAACACCATGGCAAGCACGGCACAGAGCACACGCAGCAGGGCAACACTGCGGACGCCGCTTCGTGCCAGGGCCTTCTGGCCGCAAGGGTCGCGCAGGAAAAAGCCGGTCGGCATGATCGCCAGTCCCGCCACGTGAATAAGCCCGAAAACCGACGGGCCGAGGAGCATGCCGGGCAGGAAGAGGGCGGCAAACCCCATGAAGCCGCGATGCATCACAAACGGCGCCGTACACGCCGCCAGCATCCCCGCCGTGGCAATCCATCGGAAAAGCGTAATTCTTTTCCACGTTCGCGAGGCGAGGGACTCTTGATGCCCAGCCGAGGCGTCGATCGCGAGGGCCAGTTCGGCCATGCACTCCGCGAAGCACTGGGAGAGGATCTTGGCGCCGGCGTCGGTCCCAAAGACGCCGAACGCAAGGCCAACGAGCATTCGGCTGACAACCTCGCCAAGTCCAAACGCCGTTCCGCCCCCTACACTGCGAAGCGAGTCTGGCGATCGGACCGCCCGTACCTTGCGAGTCACCGGCATTCCGTTGATCTGCCCATCCAGGGTCACGGCGAAGGCCGCACGGCCCGTCATGCAGACACACTCGGTGACCGTAACATTCACCCTGAAGTCTTGGATGAGATCTTCACGCGATCGGATGTGCTCTGCGATCGCTTCCCTGACGGCGTTGCGCAGCCCCTCGTGGTCGTCGACGCTGATACCGGGACTGGTCGCCACATCAATCGTCATCGATGCCATATCCGCCTCCGCCCTGCTCCATACGAACCGGCCTCCCCTTTCTGCCCCCGCTACTTGATCCGCAGCATCAAGTAACACGGGTTCCCTTGCCCCCAGATCGACATGGCGGTCACTCCAGTCGCCGCATGGATGCCTTTGACGATCCCGTGATCGAGAGGCGGAGAGGGGACGACACGGTAGGTGGTCCCCTTCACCTTGTACCATTCTTTCTGCGACGCGGGGGTATATCCGCTCCACCGAGGACCACTGACGATTGTCTCGCCCTTTTCGAACTTGATGACACAGCAGAAGCCTTTGATTGTCCCCAGGTCCGAAGCCTTGACGGTGATGATGTCGCCTCGGGCGAAGGCGTAGTCCGCTGTCACCACGCCCATTCCTCCTTCGAGGACCTGTTGCCCGTTGATATACATGATGAACTTGTCATCGCACGCGGCGAAGACTCTGGCTTTGACCTTTCGCCGGTGGCCCGCGTCCTTGTCGTCCTTCGCCATGGCGAGCTTGATCCGCTGCTCCGCCTTCAACTTGTCGAGGCCCGTGAGCCCTGGCAACTGCTGATAGAGGTCCGCAGCATGGGATTGGATCGGCTGCTTGTGCTTCTCGTCCTTCTGCGACAGATCCCACCAACCGTCCGCCACCTTCAGCTTCTCGCTCGGCTCGGACAGCCCAGCCACTTCTTTCGCAGCCAGGTCCCGAATCGCGGCATCGTCGCCTGCGGCAAGTTTCGACAGGCCGTTGTGCCAGTCGCCCTTGGTGAAGCAGATGTACTTCCCAACAATCAGATTGGCGGCCGGATCGTTGGGGGATTGTCTCAGCGTCTCCACGGCGGGCAGGACGTCCTGACGATAGATCCGCTCCGATTCCTCGAGCTCCTGATTGCGGGCCGTGACTTGCTTCACAATGCCGCCATCCCGCGTCTTGCGAGCCAGGGCGATTGCCGCCGCGCCGACGTTCTTGGCCAGCGTGAAGTCGTCGTCCGCGAGACACGCATCGATGAGCGGCGTGAGAGCTTCCAAGAGCGTGTTGATCTGCTCGGGCGGGTGCGGCGACTTGACAATGGCCTCAACGCACTCGCCCTTTAGCACCGAGGCGTCAATCGCAAACCGCTCGCTCAGACGATCGACGGCCTGCACGGCCAACGTGATATCGCCGGCCTCGATACTGATCGTCCTGGCAATATCGAGCAGCGCATACTGCATGGCCGGATCTTGGGCTTCTGGTGCCTGCTGGATCATCCGCGCGGCCAGCGAGGATAGCTTCTCCGGTGAGCCTTTCGCTGCGGCGTGGTCCGCGCCGAACAGTTCTTTCGCCTCAGCGCGCGCCTTGTCTTGGGATGCCTTGTCGGGCACCGGAATACGTTCCGTCGTTGGGTCGCCTTCCGCGGATTCCGTTGGGGCGGCCTGTGCAATGACCTCCCCGCTGCCAATCCACGAGGCGTGGCCCGAAATCAGCCGGAACCGTGCCGAATGAAACGCTGCAACCGAGTCCCATGTGCCAAGCCCGATCTGGTACGGGCGTATCATGCGATCTTCCCGGAGGACAAGGGAGGATTCTTTCCCTTGCCAACGGACAACCAGCGAATTGTCAAGCAGGGCTTCAATACTGGCGTTCTCATCTTTCAGGAGTCGGACTTTCACCAAGGCGGTGTACCGTTGCCCATTGGTCAAGGGGCCAGGACGCGTGTTGATCGGATTGTTCAGACCTTCCTGGCCGTCAATAATGTCCAATCCGTGGACTCGCCCATTCCAGGCACTAAAGAACATTGCGCACTGGTGCGATCCCACCGGCAACAAGAGAGCTACGTCGCCATCGCTTTCTAGTCGCGTAAAAGTAACCAGCAAGTCATAACTGCCGTTCACTTTCACGGGCAGCCGGATGCGAGACTTGGGAGCCGTTGTAAGGCCGACCGCCTCCCTTG
>JBDKTH010001297.1:0-3804 GCA_039680305.1 Thermoguttaceae bacterium
ATCGCCGAGCTTTTTTGAACGCGGCGGCCGGCAGTGCTGTCGGTGCAGCGTGGCTGACCCCTGGTTCGCTTTCCAGTCAAGGCGCCGAGCCGGGGGTGGCGTCCGGAGCCCCCGCCGCGCCTGGTCAACCGGCCTCGCAAAAAGCCCATCCGATGAATGTTCAGGGCGACCGCAAGGTCGTGCTCGAATCGCCCCGCCATACGCCTGTGGCGGCCGACGTCGACGTCCTGGTTGTCGGTGGCGGACCGACCGGCGTTGGCGCAGCCTTGGCCGCGGCCCGCGAAGGCGCCCGGGTGTTGCTCGTCGAGCGTCACGGGATGCTCGGCGGCGTCTGGACCGCCGGCCTGCTCAACCCGTTCTTCGACTTCGCCCGCAAAGGCTGGCTGGTGGCCGAACTGCTCAAACGACTCCAGGATGGCGGGGCCTGGCGCACCTGGCGCTTTTCCGCCACGTTCGACACCGAGGCGATGAAACTCGTCCTCGAAGCGATGATGGCCGAGGCGGGCGTCGCGGTCTGGTACTACAGCTTCGTTGCCGACGCGATCGTGGAGAACCAGCGGGTTCGCGGCGTGATCATCGAAAGCAAGTCGGGACGCGAAGCCGTACTGGCCAAGGTGGTGATCGACTGTTCCGGCGACGGCGATGTGGCGGCCCGGGCGGGCGTGCCCTACCAGCTCGGCCGAATGACCGACGGACTCTGCCAGCCGATGACGTTGATGTTTGAAGTGGAAGGTGTGGGCAGCTTCCAACAGAAAAGCCCCGAGAGCTTCTACGACCAGATGGTCCAGGCGATCAAAGAGCACGACCTGAAGATCTCGCTGCCGTTTGGCCGAGTGAACTACGCCCCGTGGATCATCGACGTGCCCCGGGCCGGCACCGGCGACGTTCAGGCGACCCATGTCTACCAAGTCAACGCCCTGGACACGCGCGACCTGACCCAGGCGACCATCAAAGCCCGGCGTCAGGCCCACGACCTGATGACCGTGATGAAACATATCCCCGGCCTGGAGCAGATCCGGCTCACGCAGACCGCCCCGGCGATCGGCGTGCGCGAAGCGCGACGGGTTTGCGGCCGCTATACGTTAACCCTCGACGACCTGCGTGCTGGCCAGACTTTTGACGACGCGGTGACGTTCGGCGCCTTCTGCGTCGACATCCACGAGGTCAAGCACGGCGACCTGAAGAAGTCGGCCCATCATACGCCGGTGCGTCCCTACGAGATCCCCTACGGCTGCCTCCTGCCGGCCACGGTGGACGGCCTGCTGATGGCCGGGCGCTGCATCTCCGGCAGCCACGAGGCCCACGCGTCCTATCGCGTCACGGGGACCTGCATGGGCATGGGCCAGGCCGCCGGACTGGCCGCGGCCATGGCGGCTGCGGAAAACACCGTCCCGGCTCAGCTCGACGGCAAGCGGATCAAACAGACCCTCATCGCCCGCGGCGCAGGGTTTCTCAAGACGTAACGCGAGCCTGAACGTCGAGAGAGCCGGAGCCCTCACTCCTCAACACTCCAGCCGCCCCTCTCCTCCGCCACGCTTCTCCGAAGTCTGGACAACTCAGGAACGGAAACTTCCCTTCCACACGATGGGCAGTGGATTCGGGATCCGGCCATGCTTTCACTAACCCGGAGCCAGTCTCTGCAAGGGCAGCGAATGCTTGCCGTTCGCACTTCTGTCGAGTCCTTCGGCTCCGGCCGGAACACGACCCATACGAGCAAGCCGATCGGCCAGCTTAGCAGGGCTACGATGAGTGCGACCGCGCATCCCGGCTTGCCGCGTGCTTCGGCATCGCCGTAACTCCAGAAGATGCTCAGAATATAGGCCCCGACGACGACAATCGCGACCAGGACTCCGAGGGACGTCGCCAGAGAATGCCCGCTCATCTTGCCCCCCAATGTGAACCGCGTTCGATTGACGACCCTTAGTGGCAACGAAAACCCCTCAAATGACGGGCTTGCCTGCATTGTAGATCGAATCGAACTCGGCGAGAAGCCCTCGCTGACTTGCGACAGGGTGTGGGGAGTGACCATCGGCAGCTCCCCTCACCCCGGCCCTCTCCCGGAGGGAGAGGGAGTTGGAAGGCAACGTCCTTATGGCGCGACCGGCGGCTTCTGGTCCGTCTTCGCCGTCTTCTCGGCTAGCAGCTTCACAAAGTAACCACCGACCACCGATCGGGCGCGGAATCCGACCGAGCGGCCATTGGTCGTCTCGTGCCAGTCGCTCACCGGGATCCGGTCCGACGTGGTGCTCGTGAAGCGATGCACGGGCCGGATCAACTGCTCAAAGTCCTTGGGGCTGGCGGCCAAGGTGGCCGTCCACAGGATCCAGTCCGACTTGGTGTACGTCTTGCGGCTGTCCAGCGGCAATCCGTAGGGGTTCTGCTTCGTCAGATAGTAGGCCACTTCTTTCTGGGCCACTTCGGCCGGGAAGAGATTCAGCCCGAGGATTTTGTCCCAGACCAGGTTGTACTTCTGGCTCCAAGTGCCTTTCTTGTCCAACGTGAGGCTGTAATGGTCGCCGTCGGCCGCGGCCTGGGCCCACTTTTGGGCCATGTCCCGAGTCAGGGCCAGGTATTTCTTCTCCGTGGCCCGATCACCGAGCATCCCGGCCAGCTTGCCATAGCTGCCCAGGGCCAGGATCGCCTTGATCGAGAGGTTGGCGTTGTGGGCCAGGTGACCGGCGAAATCGTCGGTGCAGAGCTGGTTCTCCGGATCAAACCCCTTTTGTTCCAGGTAGCCGGCCCACCGGGTGAGCGTTGGCCAATGCCGCTTGGCATAGGCGGCGTTGCCTTCGACCTGGGCGATCGCGGCCGAAAGCAGGAGCATATTGCCCGACTCTTCCACCGGCATGTCGGTCGGATAGGTCTGGCCATTGGCCAACGGGTAGGTGCCCACATCGTGGGCGGCAAACGGCTTCGTCCACTTGCCGCTCTCGGCAAAGAAGAAGATCGGCTCCATCATCCCCTTGAGCAATACGGGATTATAGACCAAGAACAGCGGCGCCGACGGATAGGTGACGTCGACCGTGCCGATCGAGCCGTTGCTGAAGCACTCTTTGGAGAAGAACAGCGGCTGGCCATCCGGTCCGGCCACGAGTTTGTGCGCGGCGATGGCCTGGCGGTAGACCAGTTCGCACAGATCAGCGTAGAGCGGTCCGCCGGCCCGTTGGGCGTCGGCTCGCAGTTGAGCGTCGAACGCCTGGCAGCGGGCGAGCACGGTTGCATGGTCCTTTTCCGCCGCGGCCAGCATTCCCTCTGCCGTGGCCCCGTCGGTCCGCCGCCACCAGGGACGCAGCCGCTGCTGGAAATATTCGATCGAGTGCTCGTCGTCGTAGCCGACGATCAGGTGCCGTTGGACGGGCGTTGCCGCCACGGCCCCCAGGTCCATGGCCACGGCCAGCACGGGCCACCGGTCGTTGGCCGCCCGGGGCATCGCCGCGTCGTCCTTGCCGGTCAACCGGCCCGTGGTGGCGAAGACGCCGCGCACGCTATCGGGGGCGATCTGTGTCTGGCTTACGCCCGATGGGGCAGCGACAAGCAGATGCCCCCAGTCAATGCGGACATTATCCCCCTTGGTTCCTAGGACTTTCTGGGAGACCGTGCCGACCGCCATCGTTTCCAGACCGGCGACCGCCAGCCGCTTCCAGTGAACCGGCTGCTTGGGATTGTTGACCGCCCATTCAGCCGTGGCATCCACGTAGAGTTGCACCTCGTGCGAACGCTGATCGGTCGACCGGACTACAAAATCCAGGTACGTGGCCGGCCGGGACAGGAGATCCAGGTCGTCCATCAACAAGGGCGACGTAA
>JBDKTH010000030.1:0-13697 GCA_039680305.1 Thermoguttaceae bacterium
TCGTGATACAGGCCACCTCACAAGCACCGCAGCCGGGACACTTCTGCGGATCGACGACCGGCGAGCAGCTATAGGTCTCGTCGGACCAGACGATCTTGATCGCTTCGTAAGGACAGTGACTCCGGCAAATCTGGCACTCGTGGTCGTCGCTGAGTACGCAGATCGACAGGTCGACCTTGGCCACGGCCATCCGCGTCTGCCGCTTCTCGTCCAACGTCAACCGCCCAATCGCCCCGCTCGGGCAGACCTGGGTGCACCGGTTGCACCCCTCGCGACAATAGTCGTCGCCGATGCAAACGACCGGCGTCAAAAGCGAAGCAACGCCGTGCTCGCCGACGTCGGGATGCAAGATTCCCGCGGGGCATGCACGCAGACAGTTGCCGCAGCGGACACACAGGCCGGAGAAATACGGGTCGGCGACCGCCCCAGGCGGCCGGATCGGCAACGACGTGTCCTTGCGTAAAACGCGCACGGACAGCGCCGCCCATCCGGCCCCAAGCCCCAACGCCACGAGCGCTCGCCGGGGGAAGCGGCGACTGGGGCCGCTCGCCTCGGACGGATCATCGTCAAAAGCGGTTTGCTCCTGGCCAGCCCACCGGCGGCTCGCTATCCAAGCCAGCAACTCTTGCGTCGCCCCCAAGGGACAGACCCGCAGGCACCACGCCCCTGGCATCAGGAAACTGAGCACCAGCACGATGGGCAGTCCAATCGCCGGGACAAGTGCGGCAGTGCGGTACGGTTGCTGCCAAATGCTGAAAAAGCCCCCAAAGATCGCCAGAGGATCGAGCCACAACAAGAGCGGATAGCCGACACAAGCCCCGGCAAGGGCCATCAGCGCAATCCACCGCCCGACATGCGGCAACCGGCGACACGCCCCCCGGGTCCACCTCATCGGTCGCCCCGCCTGCTCGGTCAACAGCCCGACCGGACACGCATACCGGCAGAACCACCGACGCCGAACGAGCGAAAGCACCAGCACGGGCAGGCCAAGCAGCACCACCCAACTCACCGACCGCTCGGCGATCGCCGAGCAAATCGTCACCCACGGACTGACGGCCGGCACAACGAGTGGCCCCTCGTCCCACGGCAAAACGTCGAGCAACAACAGCACGGCGACCACCAGGACCAGGAATCGGCCCAGGAAACGCCACGTCCAACGGCGTCGCTTCCTGCCGAGGTCCAACTTGCCGTCAACCGCCTCATTGCCCATCCGGCCACTTCCTTTCTGAAAGGCTATCCGCCCATAGTACGACAACGCCGTAGCAACAGGAACACTTGTCAAACAGCCCCAAGTCCTCTAGCCCAAGTAGGCCTTCTGTGCCAGAAGCAACTTCTGCAGCTTGGCCACGTCGACGTTCCGCGGCGGGCACTTGTCCTTGATCGCTAACGCAGCCGCCGCACCAGCCGCATGTCCCGTGACGAAACAGTTGGGGATCACACGGATCAAGTCAGCCATGCGTGGTTCGCCGGAGATGCAGCGGCCGGCGGCCAGCAGCCCTTCGACCGTCTTGGGAACCAGTGCGCCATAGGGAATCTGCCACTCGTTATGCTTGCCGTCCCACGCGCCGCCGACCGCGATCACGTCGGAAAACTTCGTGTTCGCCTTGACGTCGTCCATGCGGAGCGTCTTCAGGCCGGCCAGCACCCGGGTAATGCGCACGCCCATTTGCGGCGCCGTTTCGACCAGGTAGACCGGCTCGTAGCCCGGCGTGTGGCGAATGGCCTCCACGTTCTTCCAGATCTGCCGGCGGTGGTTCAGTTCCAGGCGGCTTAGCTCGGCCACGTCCAACCCATCGGCATCGGGACCGCCCATGTTGACCCAGTTGACGCCCTGGATCGGCGTGGGGTCGCCGAGGTGCTTTGGCGGCTTGCCCTTGTTCTTGCTCGGATCGACACGATCGAGATTGCCGATGCGGCAGACCAGACCGATGTTGTACTTGCGGCGTTCGTGCTCCGCGCCGGCGGCCGAAAACACGTCGCCGTCGCCGGTGGCGTCGATCACCACGTCGGCCAGGATCGCCTGTCGGCCCGACTTGCTCTCAAACACGGCCCCGCGAACCGTGTTGCCGTCCATGATCGCGTCCACGCCCCAGCAATGGAGGAAGACGTCCACGCCGGCGTCCACGATCAACTCGACCATCACGTACTTCAGGGCTTCGGCGTCGACGGTGGGATTAACGCCCGGCTTGCGGTTGACGATGCCGCGATCGAGCTTGTCCAATCGCTGCATCATCTCCTCGCCGATCCCCTGCCCGACCTGCTTCTTGCCATCGACGATATGGCCGATCACCAGCACCACCAGCCCGCCGGTCCAGAGGCCGCCGAAATGGCCATACCGCTCGACGAGCGTGGTCTTCGCGCCCGACCGGGCTGCGGCAATCGCCGCCGTCACGCCGGCCGGCCCGCCGCCGACGACCAACACGTCGGTCTTGTGGAGCAACGGCAATTCCCGTTGCGGCTGGATCACCTTGCCGCCAGTCAGCGTGGCTGCCTGGGGATTGGCCTTCCCTTCGACGAACACGCCGGGCATCGCCGGGCCTTCCTTGGGCGGATCGGCCAGCGCCCGATTCATCGGTCCCATAGCTCCTGTCCCCACCCCCGCCGCCAGCCCCGAAGCTCCTACAATCCGCACGAAATCACGCCGAGACAGGTGGCCACTCATGATCCTCTCCTCCTTTGGATGGGCATAAGAACGTGAAGCCGGCCCCCGCACCGAGTCCATCACGTTAGGTAGTGCATAGAAGCGATTATGACTTCTGCTTGCCGCTTGGTTCAAGGACCACCGCCCCGAACAACCATCGCCCCCCTCTCCTGGCCGCTCGGCGAGATTCCCGATCCTCGCCCACGAAAAAAACTGGAAATTGGGCCAGCCGATCTGCTAAGCTCGTGCCTGGAGACCGAGGGTCTCATGCGATCAGATCTTTGACAATTTGGCCAGACACAATAGTCATCCCGACGCCATACGCTTGGCTTTTGGAGTACGGGGTTGGAGAACCGCGTTCACCACGCGAGGGGATGACTTTCACAGCGGAAGGTCGCGATTCTGCGACATAGCTCATGAGAGTTATCGAGTTACGTCCGAACCATTCTCCATAACACCTTTTACATAAATACTTTACGAATTTTCGAAAAGACCCACTTTTTTGGCCACTTGCGAAGTCGCCGTGCACGAGAAAACGTTCGCTCTACCTGTGAGGGGAGAGGTAAAAAAGCATTCAGCACGAGAGGGGATCGGTTGCCAAGGCAAGCAACGCCACCATGCCAGCAACCTCCCCCCAACCCTCCAACTCGACGTTTTTGGCAAACTTTGAATAACGCTCAAGATCGTCACAACCGGAACCGATAGATGTGTCCAACGGTGCATTGCCGTCCAGCGCGTGCGACTGGCGAGACACGGCCGACCGGTCTGGGAAAAGGAACTCAGCATGAGCGAATTCAATTCGACGGAAAAGATGGGGAGTGAACACCTGGCAAGCCGGCCGCTGGGCGCCAGCCCGGCCTCGGCAACTCCAATGGGACGAGGTCATCATTACACGACGGAAGCACCGCGGGTGCTTGCCCGGATGCCTGATCTGGGCGCCGCCGAGACGGAGCGCGAATCGCAACTGCCGTCGCTGGAACGGGACGGCCGACTGCTCAGCTCCCGCATTTCGGTGGCGGTGCTGATGGGCGGCGTGGCCGTTCTGCTCCTGGTCGCCTTGGTCCCGTTCGTGTTCTTCGGCAAGAACAAGGCGCCGTCGCCGGACGGCTCGGCCTCCTGGCAGCAGTCGCCGGCCCCGAACGCCCCGGAGGCGCCCGCCTGGGGACCAACGGCTCCGAACGCCGTATCCCAAGCCCCGAACATGGGCGGTACGCCGGCCTATCCTCAATCCAATCCGCCTGCCAGTCCCGCGTGGAACGCCAACTCCCCAGCTCCGCCCATGACTCCGTCGACGACTCCGCCGATGGGGTGGAATGCGGAGGTCGCGGCCCGGCCGACCACGCCTGCTTGGCGCAGCGATGCCCAACAAACGCCCGCTCCGTGGGGAACGCCAGGCGACACGGTTCCCCACGTGGAGCAGTCAGCGCCGAATCCTTGGGCTACCGCCCCGACGGCCCCGAACTCCAGCGACCCGAACTATAATTGGAACAACCGCACGTCGACTCCGGCGGTGACGTCGCCCGATGCCACGGCCGCCATGAATCCGCAAAGCGCGGCGCCGTCATGGTCGAATCAGCCGTATGGTGCCTCGACCCCGGCCCCGGCGCCCTATGGCGCATCGAATCCGTCGTACAATGCCGCGGGCCAGACGCCGGATTCGCCCTGGAACACCGCCACCCAGGCCTCGGCGGCGATCGAGAGCCCGGCGCCGTATGCGTCGCCCGTCGACGCCAACCGGCCAGCCGGCCCGATGATGCCCAGTTCGCCGGCCAGTTTCAACTCGGGCTATGAAGCCAGTCGTGCTCAGCCGGCCTACCGGAATTCCTACCAGCCACAAGCCGACACCAATCGTGCGGCCGTGGTCAACGGCCAGAATCCGGCCGACGGCTATGGCAGCTACGGCCAGAGCGACGCTGGCGCGTATCGCTCGCAGACGATGCCGGCCCAATCCTCGGCACAGCCCTACAACTACGGAACCCAACCGCAGTACAACGATCAGCCGAACTACCAGCAGCCGGCCCCCGGCGCTTACCGAAACGATCGCGGTGTGGACGCGCAGCCCGCGTCGCCCGCCCCGTACGGCCAGACCCCAGGGACGAGCTACAACACGCAGCCGGCCACCAGTGCCTATCCGTCGTCGTACCAGTCCGGCTACCAGGCCAATCCGCAGTCGACCTATCCGGCCGCCAATGCCGCCGGCTATCCGACGGGGAATAACATGCCCGGCGCCGCGGCCCCGACCAACTATGCAGGCGGAATGCCTCAGGCGGAGCCCGGCGTGGCCCGGTTCCAGGGAGTCATCGAAAAACCGAGCGTCAGGACGACCTATGACCGCACTCGACCAAGCCTTTATTAAAGCGTATACCCCGGCCAGCGTGATGCCCCAAGCCATGATGCAGCCGGCCGTCAGCTTCGTGGAACCCGCGAGGGATGAAGTGCCGGACGAACCTCCGGCGAGGACTCGCGAAGTCCAGCCCCCGATGCCAGTCGACCGGTTCCGTCCCGCCTACCAGGTCGACCAGTTCGCCTGGTCGCCCACGGCAGGCAAGCTCAGCCTGAGCGCGGGGCTCCAACTGGATCGGCTGGCCGACGGCTTGGCCGCCGGCCTGTCGGAAGGGCGAAAGGTGATCGGCCTGGGCGCCTGCAGCCAGGGAGAAGGCTGTACCACCCTGCTCCTGTGTGCCGCTCGCCGCCTGGCCCAGCACGGCCTGAACGTGCTGATGGTCGACGCCGACGTCGACCACCCTTGCCTGGCCCGACGACTGGGACTCATGCCCGAGACCGGTTGGGAAGATGTGTTGGCCGGTCGCGTGCCGCCGGCGGAAGCAGTCATCGAATCGCTCCAGGATCGCCTGTCGATCCTGCCATTGCGAGGGCTGTCGGCCGAACAGGATACGCCCGCAAGGCTCACCGTCAGTCCGGCCACCAGCC
This sequence comes from Thermoguttaceae bacterium, assembly GCA_039680305.1. Taxonomy (GTDB): domain Bacteria; phylum Planctomycetota; class Planctomycetia; order Pirellulales; family Thermoguttaceae; genus JBDKTH01. The sequence continues at coordinate 5,573 of JBDKTH010000030.1, forward strand.
TGGCCGTGCTCCGCGAGCACTACGAGTTGATCCTGGTCGACCTGGGCGAGTTGAACAACGCCATGCCCGCCGGGCAACCCCTTGAGGCGGCCGCCCATTGGCTCGATGCCGTGGTCCTTGTGCACAACGTCCGCACGACCCCCCAAGCGGAACTCATGCAAACCAGAGACCGGCTGCAGATGGCCGGTATCGCCGAGGCCGGAATCGCCGAGAACTTTGTCTGATGTACGAAACCTACTGGCAACTCGAGCGCAAGCCGTTTGACAACAACACCGATCCGCGATTCTACTTCCCTGATGAATCGCATCAGGCGGCGTTGTTGAAACTCCGGTATGCCATTGAAAACCGTCGGGGCGGCGCCCTGTTGTCCGGTCCTTCCGGTGCGGGAAAGACGTTGGTCGTCGGGATGCTGCGAGCGATGCTCGGCGAGACCTTTGCACCGTTTATCCACATAGTTTTCCCGCAAATGTCGGCCGAGGAACTCCTGGCCTACCTGGCCGCAGAGTTGACCGGTTCGGCCGATCTCGGCGCGACGCCCAGCGTCCACCAGAGCATCCGCCAGATCGAACACTACCTGGTGGAGAATACCGAACACGGCCGGCATGCTGTCATCGTCGTCGACGAAGCCCATTTGCTGGCGGATTCCCACACACTCGAAGCTATGCGGCTGCTGCTGAACTACGAGTTGGCGGGCCGGCACGCGTTGACGCTTCTCCTGGTCGGCCAGACAGCGATCCTGCCGACCATGGACCGCACCCCACCACTGGAGGAGAGGCTGGGGGTGAAGTGCCTTCTGCGGCCCTTCACCGCTCAGGAAACGGTCGATTACGTCACCCACCGCCTCAAGGTGGCCGGCGCCAAACGGCCGATCTTCGAGCCGAAGGCCCTCGAAGCCCTCGATCAACTCACCCACGGCATCCCCCGCCGCATCAACCGGCTCTGCGATCTGGCCCTCCTGATTGGTTACGCCGAGGAGCGTCAGACGATCAGTGCCGCGCAGCTCGAAGCGGTCAACCAGGAGTTAGTGACCGTCGTCCCGGAATAGACCGTGCCCCCGGGAGCCTGACGAGCCCCCGCATTCTGCGGTTGCTGTTCGCTCTCGCACGCCGTCCAGCTTACAATCAACCGTATGGACATTGCGTGCTGCACTTCCCCAACTGCCATCCAACGACGACTCTGGCTGGTCGCGGCGTTGACCGCCCTGGGCACCGCGGCGTTACTCCTGGGCACCTCATTCGGCCTCCCGATGGTCTGGGATGAAGGCGATGCCATCCTCCGAAGCGACGGCATACAGCGGTGGTGCAAACGCTGGTGGCCCGAGCGGCAGGAAGCAATCCAACCTGGTCCGCTTCGTCAAGCGGCAATCGCCGACGACTGGTCGTATGCCACGCGGCGTGAAGGACATCCGGCCTTCTCCGGGATTGTGATCGCCGCCGGCCGGGCGGTTTCCGCAAGCTGGTTGCCGCCACTCCAGAGCGCCCGATTCGGCCCGATCCTCCTCTTCGCCGCGGCCACGGGGGCCATGTTCTACCGACTCGCGAAGGACCACTCCACGGTTACGGCGACGGGAGGCGTCGCGGCCTTGCTTCTCTTGCCCCGGCTGTTTGCCCATGCTCATTTCGCCTCGTTCGACGGCCCCCTGGTGAGCTGCTGGATTCTAGCCTGGGCGACGTTTGCGCCGGCCATGTGTCATTGGCGCTGGGCAGTTGCCTGGGGCTTTGCGTTGGGAATGACGTTCAGCTGCAAGGCGACCGGCTGGCTGGCCCCCCTCCCTTTCTTGATCTGGGCCGGCGGCTATCGCGACCGCCGGGCCGGTCTGGCCCTCCTGATCGGCCTGCCGGCGGCTCTGCTGACCTTCTACTTCCTGAATCCGCCTCTTTGGCACCATCCGATTCAGGGCCTGGACCGCTTTTTTGCGTTGAATCTGAATCGCGGCGCCCAGGGCCTGAACATCTCGACGCAGTTCCTCGGACAGATCTACAACCTCGACCGCCCCCTGCCCTGGTACAACACGCTGCTTTGGACCGGTATCACCGTTCCCTTCGGTATCCTGTTTCTGTTCGGCATCGGGTTGTGGCATGTGCTCCGGCGTCTGTGGGACAAGCCTGGAATGCTACTGGTGGCCAACTGGTTGATACTACTGGTGGTCCGTGCGATCCCCGGCACACCGCCTCACGACGGTGTGCGGCTATTCTTGCCAAGTTTCGCATTCCTGGCCGCCCTGGCCGGCGTGGGAACTGCGCGAGGTCTCACGGCATGCCACGGCCGCCGTTACGCGGCAGTCGTTGGGCTAGTCGTAGTCTTCGGCGGTAGCGCGACGAGTCTGGCGTGGTACGCACCGCAATGGCTGTCGTACTATAACGTGCTGATCGGTGGACTTCCGGGAGCCGTAGCGATGGGCATGGAGCCGACCTATTACTGGGATGGGTTGGACCGCGATGTCCTCGATTGGCTCCACCAGCATACCGAGCCCGGCGAAAAGGTGGAATTCGCCTGCTTTCCGAAAGGCAACCTGGCTCTTATGACCCAATGGGGCCAGTTGCACTCCGAATACCGACTGCAATCCCCCGGCCGGTTCCGATGGTACGTACTTCAGCATCGCCCCAGCGCCTGGCAGCCGGCCGATCGCTGGCTGTCGGAACACGCAACGCCGGCCTATCGTAAGCTCCTGCGTCGCAGTGGCTGGGGCCCTTGGCAGCTCTCCATTCCTCTGGTGGACGTTTACTCGTACGACCAATTCTGCCGTGCCTACACGGCGACAGAAGCCCCGTGACGGTCGTATCGCTTGCAACGGTAATAACGCCCTCCGGCCAGTCTCCCCTCGGATTCCATTTCCAGTGCTAGACTTTTCAGAGGGTAGACGACTCAGCCCCCAAGATGCGAGCCTTCCGGGCAAAGCGGCGACGAGGAATCAGAGCAACACCGCCATCTGAATTCCTTCGAAGGACATCACGAAAGGTTCCACGATTCAGGAGTTGCCAATCTGTGTCACGAGAAAAGATCCGCGTATTAGTGGTCGACGATTCGGCCGTGATCCGCCAGCAGATCTGCGACTTTGTTGAAGCGACGGACGACATGGAAGTGGCAGCCACCGCGAAGGATGGCCATCACGCGATTGAAGCCTTCGCGACGACTCAGCCGGACGTGGTCACCCTTGACGTCCAAATGCCGGACATGGACGGACTGGCCGCGCTGGACGCAATTCTAGCCAAACGTCCGGTCCCCGTGATCATGGTCAGCGGCCTGACTCAACTCGGCGCCAGCGTGACCTTTGAGGCCCTGGAACGGGGCGCCATGGACTATATCGCCAAGCCGGAGCGCGGAGCGGAAGTCGAATCCGTACTCGGCGATGACCTCCTCCGCAAGATCCGCTCCTTTGCCGGGGCTGATGTCAACCGGATCCTGCAGATCCGTAAGGAGCGAGCGAAGCGAACCCGTCGGAAACCATTTGGGCGGCCCCCTGCCCCCAAAGAGCAAATCGTGGCGGCCGAAGCGGCGATGGCCGACCTGTGCATCGTCATCGGCATATCGACCGGCGGCCCGCCGGCCTTGGCCAGCCTGTTCGAAACGTTGCGGCCATCCATGCCCCCAATCGTGGTCGTCCAACACATGCCACCTCACTTCACCCGGCCGTTGTCCTGGCGTCTCGACGCGCTTTCCCAGTTGTCGATCAAGGAGGCCGAAACCGGTGATGTGCTGCAGCCCAATCACGTGCTGATCGCTCCCGGTGGAACCCATTTGGAATTGCGTCGCCTGGGCGAGCAGACCAAGGTCGTGCTCCGCAATGGCCCTCCGGTCAGCGGGCACAAGCCTTCGGTCGATGTCATGATGACCACGGCGGCCGCGATCTATGGTCCGCGGCTCTTGGGCGTGATCATGACCGGGATGGGACACGACGGCGCCGAGGGCTGCCGGACGATCCGCGCCGCAGGCGGATACGTTCTCGGCCAAGACGAAGCCAGTTCGGACGTCTATGGGATGAACAAAGTGGCTTTTGTGGAAGGGAATGTCGATCGGCAGTTCCACCTGGACGACGCCGGCGCGGTCATTCGCCATCAGATCCGCCGGCTTAGCCGAACGGCTTCCCCAAGCTCGCCGGCTCCCTCGGGCGTCCGCTAGCCGCCCCCTCTCAACGATCGCCCTCCCAGCAAACGGCGCAGCAGGCGTTCATCCACACGCCCGCGAAACCGTTCCCGGCCATCGATTTCCACGACAGGAACACAGTGATTGTAACGTTCCCGTAATTCCGGACTGGCATCAATATCGACCAGTTCGACCGTCACCCCATGCTTCACGAGCACCGCCTCGGCGACTTCGCACAGGTGGCAGCCGCGACGCGTGTAGAGTCGAGCGACCGGGGAATCCATGGGCGTCTCTCGCAAACGCTTCGGCGATCCCCTCCAGTGGAGCAGGCGCCGCACCAAATGTCCAATGAGGCCCCCATCAGGCATAATCGGAACGGCCTCCCTCTTTGGTCCTAGCGGTGGTTTACTAACTGTATGGCTGCTGGTATCTTCCAACGATTGATGGTACGCTACAAGTATTGGATGTCCAGCGCAAGACAAGTCGGACGAGCTTGTTTTCCGCGGGTATCCGGGCAGGGATTATGGTGATGGGGGAGACAATCAGGCCCCATTCTTCCTCGGTGTTCACCGCGCGTCGATCGCCTCTGACGGCAAACCTCGTGGCGTCCTTACGGCTCGACTGGGATGGCCAAACCGAAACTCGACATCTTTCTGGACTTGGCACAACGCAGCGGGCTGCTCGAACGTGATCAGCTCAGCCGTGCCCTGCTGCAGTTGAAGGAAGAAGACGGTCCCGGCGTCGTCGTCGAGACCGACCAAGTGGCCGAGTACCTGGTGAAGACCGGTTTGCTCACCCGTTGGCAGTGCGACAAACTCCTGGAGGGGCGTCACAAGGGTTTCTTCCTCGGCAAGTATAAGCTTCTGGACCATCTCGGAACGGGGGGAATGAGCAGTGTCTACCTGGCGGAGCACGTGCTCATGCAGCGTCGGGTGGCAATCAAGGTCCTCCCCAAGAATCGCGTCTCCGACTCCTCCTATCTGCAGCGATTTCATCGCGAAGCGCAGGCGGCGGCCGCCCTGGACCACCGGAATATCGTTCGCGCCTACGACGTGGACAACGACGGTGACGTGCATTACCTGGTCATGGAGTACGTCGACGGTCGCGATCTCCAGGCGATCGTCAAGGACAAAGGGCCGCTCGACTATCCGGTGACCGCGAACTACATCCGCCAGGCAGCGATCGGCTTGGCCCACGCCCATGAAGCGGGCCTGATTCACCGCGATATCAAGCCGGCCAACCTTCTGGTGGATCGCAGCAACGTGGTCAAGGTGCTCGACCTGGGGCTGGCCCGTTTTACCGAAGACAACAAGGCGTCGTTGACCGTCGCTTACGACGAAAACGTGCTCGGCACGGCCGACTACCTGGCCCCGGAGCAGGCGATCGACAGCCACGGGGTCGACGCCCGGGCGGACATCTACAGTCTCGGCTGCGCCTTCTACTATCTGCTCACCGGACAACCGCCGTTCCCTGAGGGGACGCTGCCGCAGCGGCTGATGATGCACCAGAAGTCGCCACCGCCGAGCATCACGGAAAAACGTCCGGATGCCCCGTCGGATCTGGTCGCCATCTGCCTGAAAATGATGGCCAAGAAGCCGACCGCGCGGTACCAGTCCGCGGCGGAAGTGGCCGACGTGCTGGCCGAGTGGCTTCTGGCCCATGGTCACAGTTGCGACTCCGGCGTTGGCTCATCGGGAAAGATCAAGCCGAGAGGCAGCAGCAAGTCGCCTGCGCAGCGATCCGACAAGCAGGGTTTGCCTCGGGCCTCTGCCGCCGGCAGCGACATCGCACGTGCCAAACGTATCCTCAGTAAAGCCCCCTCGGCCGAGGCCAAATCGAAGCCCGACGCGGGAACCGCGTCGAACTCGGGCAGCGTTCTTCACCACGGACAACCGGGGAACGGCTCCGGGGTGAAGTCTGGCAAATTGAGGGTCGCCAAAGCGTTGGAAGAAGACGCCAAGCCGGCCGCGCCCAAGAATCAGCCTCTCCTGGAACTCCTCGCGGAACTCGAACCCTCGCAGCCCACCGGCTTTCCGACCGACCTGCCGGCCCCGCCTGATGCGATTCAGGCCTATCTGCAACGAAGCCGAGCCCACAAGCACAATCAGAGCCCGCCCTTGTGGCTTTGGGCCGTGCTGGGCGGCGGCTGCCTGCTGGCCCTCCTCCTCCTGATCATCCTTCTGCTCGTCTCGTAGGACCCGTCCAGAAATAACTTGGAGAATGGAGCTACTAGAAAGAGAGAATCCGCCGAGTCTTGGACGCTTGGCAATCCATGACTAACGGCGGATTCTCTCTTTCTATTGGGGGACTGGTGGTTACTTCGCCAGTTTTCCCGGGAATTCGTCGTTCACCAATGAAGCAACTGCAGCCACCCCCAATGCAGACTTCCCGCGTTTTCTCACGGCAGTTGCTTCATTGGTAGCTCAATTCTCCAAGTTATTTCTGGACGGGTCCGTAGGCGTCAACACCTGAAGGCTCTCGGCCGGAAGGATCTGATTGAGGCTTCCCGAGCGAAAACCCTCCAGGTCGATCGCGATGTACTTGAAGCCCAACGACTTCAGACGCTCGACCAGTTCGCCGCGAAACTCGGGAGCGACGAAACGTGGGAGAACCTCCAAGGAGACCTCGATTCGGGCCATATCCCCTTTGTGATATCGGACCCGCAACGGCTGAAAGCCGCGTTGCCGGAGGAACCGCTCGGCCTGGTCAACCATCGCCAACCGCTCAGGAGTAACGGTCTCCCCGTAGGCGATGCGACTGCTCAAGCAAGGCGTTGCCGGCTTGTCCCAGGTCGGCAGATCCCAATCCCGAGCCAGTTGGCGGATCTCCGGCTTTGTCAGGCCCACCTCGGCTAGCGGACTGCGGACCTTCCGTTCCCGCGCGGCTCGCATGCCTGGCCGGTGCTCGCCATGATCGTCGCGATTCGAGCCGTCGGCCACGACGGCCACGCCCAGACGCTGGCAGAGCTTTTCCACCTGGACGAATAGCTCGGTCTTGCAGTGGTAGCAGCGGTTGGCGTCGTTCTTCTGATACTCCGGGTTGGACAGTTCGTCGGTTCGCAGGACTTCATGGCGAATACCGATCTGGCGGGCCAGTTCCTGACACTCCTCAAACTCGCCGGCCGCCATACTGGCACTGACCCCGGTCACGGCAACGGCCCGATCGCCGAGCGCCACCTGGGCCGCCTTGGCCAGCACCGTGCTATCCAATCCGCCGGAAAAGGCCACGGCCACGCTGCCGAGACTGCCGAGCAACTCCACGAGTTGATCGCGTTTGGCCTTCAGTTCGGTCGACAGTTCCGTCATGGGCGATCCCCCTCGGTCCGATGGCGTCGTACGGTTGGGTCTTGCGCAATAAAAAGGCCCTCCACCGTAATGCCGTGGCGATGCGGATTTGAGAGCCCGTCGTATAAAACGGGGGCAACCTGGAACCAGGGTTGTGTGATCCGTTGCCACCTGGCAAGCAGGTTGGTCAGCGGCTATACACGCGGCCTGGGACTTTGGAGCAGGTGCCCAACGGGCAACGTATCGGCTCCCCAAAATTTTGGCATCGGCAGCACGAACATGGTAGAGGGCCTCGTTCGCGAACACGGTCATCCTACCACGTTGCGAGAACCGAGACAAGGAACGCATGCCTCTGCCCCAGAGTGCTGACGCTCCGGACGGCTCACCCGCCGTACTCATCAACGGCGGACCATCTGGCCAACCCCTCACAGGTAGAGCCTTTCTTCTTGCGTGCGCGGCGACTTCGCAGGCGGCCAAAAACCTTGGGCTTTTGACAAAACCCGAACTCATTGCGGGATAAGCAGTTCCAACCAACGGGGAAAGCCCTAACTTACCGGCTCTGGCGAGGTATGTCGCAAAAGGGCTCTCTTCCGAAGCCACACGACCAGCTCTCCGGTGGCAACCGGACACGCATAGCATCCACACGCGATGGACCGAGCGCACGGTTCTCGGGGCAACCATTTCGCGCAACTGTTTGGCGAAATGTCGCAAGTGGAACGGCAGGAAAAGACAAAGCAGGGACAACGATTGGCGCACGC
>JBDKTH010001119.1:0-2583 GCA_039680305.1 Thermoguttaceae bacterium
CCACTGCAAGGGACGCAGCCGCTCGCCGAGGAACACGACGCCCAGGAACACATTCACGAGCGGCAGCATGAAATAGCCGAGGCTCGACTGCAGCACCTGCCGCGTGCCGACCGCGTAGATGAACGTCAGCCAGTTGATGGCGATCAGCAGCGTGGTCAGCGCGAGCAACAGCAGGACCCGCGGGCTGCGCCAGACCTCGGCCAGTTCCTTCCAGCGATTCATCGCCACGAGGATCGCGCCGAGGACCACGAACGACCAGAACCCGCGATGGGCCAGGACTTCCAAGGGGGCCACGTGAGGCACGGTTTTGAAGTACAGCGGGATCAGGCCCCACAGGCCATACGCACCAATGCCGTAGATCAGCCCCGAGCGGGTCGGGCTTTGCTTCGTGTCAAACGGTTCACCCATGGGCGGTCACTTGGCCTCGAACGCCTTGGCCTTGTCGTCCAGCGGCCGGATCCAGACGTTGCGGAACCGCACCGGGCTGCCGTGGTCCTGCAGAAACAGCGGCCCGCAGCCGGTCTTTTCGAGGCTCTCGCGGATCTGGTCCGTGTAGGGCGTGGTCTTGTAGACCAGCGGATTCCATCGCGACACGCTTTCCATGAAATGGGTGTTGTGCTGGACCAGCACGCCGTTCAAGAGGGCCGTGATCGCGCCCGGCGCGGTGATCTTCCCGTGGTCGTCGCGCCGCGGGGCCGTGTAGATGATGTCGTAAACCTGCCACTGGCACAGGGCTCGGCCCGCGTTGACCAGCGGCGGCTTGATCCCGTAGACCGCCCCGACCGTCTCCTTGGGCGTCACCGGGTTGCCGTGCGACTTGAGAATCTGCAGCTCGTACTGCCCATGGATGTAGATCCCGCTGTTGCCTGCCCAGCCGCCCGTCTTGCCGTCGTCGAGGATCGCGAACTCGACGTGGATCTGGACGTCGCGAAAATGGACCTTCGACACGATGAACCCCGGCCGGACCTCCATCGTCCCGTCGAGCACCGGCCAGTGGCAGGGCTGGCCCTGGGTGTTCACAAACGCGTCGGTCCGGCAGCCGTCGAACAGCACGATCGCGTCGGCCGGCGGCTGGCAGGGCGGGGTGTCCACGAACGGAGGCTGCGGTTCTTGGGCCGCGGCCGGCACGGCCAGCAAGACAGCCCACACAGACAGAAGAGCGAACGGCAAACGGTAGTAGAGCATAGCGTGACTCACAGCGGGGGCGACCAAGAGAACTTGATCTTATCGATTATCCTTGCACGGCTCGTTCGAAGCAAGCCTCCGCAGAATGAACACCGTGTCGGAAATCTCGTTGTCCAGCTTCAAGGGCTCGTCGATCTCGTACCAGAAATCGTACACGTCGCACAACTCGAAGGCCGGCACGCTGCCCAACAGCCGGCGGATCTGGGCGGCCGTGTACATGCGCAACGGGAACTCGTCGCGCAGCCGCAGCTGGTTCGTTCCCGTGCGGGCCAGCAGGCTGATCCGCAACGTCTCCAGCCGGCGCCGGCGATCGGTCGCCGTGACCCGCAAGGTCACGGTCACCTGCGTGCGGCCCCGTCGCTCGGTCCACCGCTCGGTGCACTCTTCCGACGCATCCGGCGGCAGCAGGTGAAACCCTAGGATGTAGATCCCGCCGGGCCGAAGGTTCTGGGCGACGCACTCCAGATGGCTCCGCGCCGACGCCTCGGTGAGCAGGTGGCGGAAGCTGTCGAACGTGCTAAAGGCCGCGTCGACCGGCTTGGCCAGCTGGAAGTCGGTCATGTCGGCCCAAAGCACGTTGGCCCGCAACTTGCGACGGGCCAATCGCTGCCGGAGATAGTCCAGCGACGGCTCGCTCAGGTCCAGCCCGGTCATCCGGTAGCCGCGTCGGGCCAGCTCGAACGTCAGCCGGCCCGTGCCGCAGGCCGGCTCCAGCAGGCTGCGCACCGGGAACTGGCAGTACTTCCGGCACGCCGCCTCGATGAAATCGGCCTCGGGCTCGGTCTCATCCTGGAACGCGATGTCGTAGTACTGGGGATAATCGTACCAGTTGGCTTGAAGGATCTTGGACATGAAACCTCAACTTCCCGTCGTCACCGCATGCCACAGGAACTTCGTCTCCGGCTTGGCCGGCGCCTTTTGGGGCTGGGGCTTCGGCAAGCGGAACTGCTGGGCTCCGGCCCTCACCGTCGTCTGCACCTGGCTGCCGTCGTCGAACACCAGTTTGAGCGACCCGGCCACGTCGCCGGGCAGCAACACGGCCACGTCCTGCTCCGCGGGAGCGTAGACCCACACGTCGGTCTTCCCGTTCTTGGTCTCCGTGACGAACGAAATCCCCTCGTCGCCAAAGTTGACACCGCCGAGGGTCTTGAAGTTCGCCGCCACCAGCCCGGGCGCCTTGATGAAGAAGCCGAACGGAGCCAACTGCTGACCGGATTCCTCGCGGGCCACGGGCCCCACGTTGGCAATGATCCCCACCGAGCCGTAGCGTGCCTTGAGCACCCCATCGTCTTCCCGGGTCGGCTGCGGGCCGCGATCGTGCTTAAAACTTTCGGCCGGTTCGCCGATATATCGGGCACAGACCGACTTTTGCAGCCGGTCGAGCCACAACAGCCACTG
>JBDKTH010001104.1:0-3314 GCA_039680305.1 Thermoguttaceae bacterium
CAGAACGCAGTCAAGCCGTGTAGCCGCGGCACTTGTGCCGTGCGGAGATGATTATCCCGCGACCGACACGGGGCTCAACCATCATCTTCGTCGATGGGGTTCCGATTGTCCAGCCAGAGAAGATCTCGTTTCGCTGATCCGAGCATGCAACGCACGTTGTCGCCGCTCGCCCACCCCCCCCAATAGATCGTTGCCCAATTTTCAATTTGCATTCTTCAATTCTCAATTTGCAATCGTTTGGTGGTGCAGATCGAAAAATGGGAATTGAAAACTGCAAATTGCAAATTGAAAAGGGTTTCAGATTTCCGCCTTGACAGGGTCGCCAAAAAAAGGACAATCCGGCCGCCAATTCCAATGCGACCGGCGGCGAGGTGAGAAAAGGATTTCTCACCGCGAAACCGACCAATGACTAATCTTCAGTCCGCCGGGCATGCAATCGGGCGTTATCGGGCATGGAGGCCGTACGCCATGCGAACTTCTCCGAACGGGGGACCGCAACTGAGCCTGCGACAATTGTTGCCGGCCGCCGAATTCATCGGCGCCGACGACGTTTGCGTGCACGGCTGCTCGCGCGATTCCCGCACGATCCGACCGGGCGAACTGTTCGTGGCCCTCCGTGGCGGGGCGCATGACGGTCACAACCACGTGATCGAGGCGGTCGAGCGAGGCTGCGTGGGAATCCTCGCCGAGAAGCCGCTCCGCGGGATCGAAGTGCCCATCTGCTACGTGCCTGACACACGCGAAGCCTATGGCCTGCTCTGCCAGGCCCTGGCCGGCTTTCCCGCCCAGCGGTTGAAAGTCATCGGCGTGACCGGCACCAATGGCAAGACGACGACGACCTACCTGATCGCCAGCATCCTTTCCGCGGCCGGCCATCATCCGGGGATCATCGGCACGTTGGGCTGCTTCGACGGCGCGGAGTTCCGCGAGACGCAGTGGACCACGCCGCCCTCGGAAGAACTGGCCAGCGTGCTGGCGCGGATGGTTTCCAACGGCTGCACCCACGCCGTGATGGAAGTTTCGAGCCATGCCCTGGACCAGCACCGGATCGCCGGGATCACGCTCGACGCCGCCTGCGTGACGAACGTCCAGCGCGATCATCTCGACTATCACCGCTCGATCCGCGACTATCGCCTGACCAAGTCGCGCGTGCTCGACTACCTGGCCGGCGAAGGGGTCGCCGTGCTCAACGCCGACGACGCGACCACGGCCACCTACCTGTCGAACCTCAACACGCCTGTGCTGACGGTCGGCATGCGTTCGACCGCCGAGATCACGGGCGAGATGCTCGAGCGGTTTACCAGTGAACAGACCTTCCTGCTGTGTGCCGGAAGCGAAGCCGTGCCGGTCTCGACGAGGATGATCGGTACGCACCATGTGTACAACTGCCTGATGGCGGCGGCCGTGGGCCTGGCCTACGGCGCCGGGATCGACGCGGTCGTGCGCGGGCTGGAATCCTTGGAACGGATCCCCGGCCGGCTGGAGCGGATCGAGTGCGGCCAGCCGTTCGGCGTGTTCGTCGATTTCGCCCATACGCCCGACGCCTTGGTCAATGCCCTGGAGACCCTGCGGGAAGTGGTCGAAGGCCGGCTGATCTGCGTGTTCGGGGCCGGCGGCGACCGTGACCGGCAGAAACGTCCGCTGATGGCCCGGGCCGTCGAGACCGGGGCCGACGTGGCCGTGATCACCAACGACAACCCGCGGACTGAAGACCCGATGGGGATCATCCGCGAACTGCTCGACGGCTGCAACCGTCCTGACGCGATGGAAGTGATTCCCGACCGGGCCAAGGCCATTCACTGGGCCCTGTCGCAAGCCCAGCCGGGCGACTGCGTGCTGATCGCCGGCAAGGGACACGAGAAATACCAGATCATCGGCGACCAACGCTGCTATTTCGACGACTGCGACGTCGCCCGCCAGTGGCTGTATGAGAATCTGCCCTCGTCCGTTGGGCAGTGAAGAAAATGCAGAATGATGAATGCAGAATGCAGAATGACAAACGCGGGGACGCATTCTGAATTTCAAATTTCAAATCCCACATCCCAAATCTGAAATCATAAATCCCTGATGGCGACCCTTCACGACCTCCACGAAGCGATCCACGGCGTGCTGAAACCGGTGACGGGCAGCGAGTGGGATCCGTGCGCGACGACCCTGGGGCCGGTAGTGACCGATAGCCGCCACGTGGCGCCGGGCGACGTGTATTGGGGCCTGGTGGGACCGCATCACGATGGGGCCGAGTTTACCGACGAGGCGTTCGGGCGCGGGGCGATCGGGGCCGTGGTCGGCAGCCCGATCCAAGCGCCCGACGATCGCTGGGCGATCACCGTCGAAGATCCCCAAAAGGCCCTGGAACAGTGGGCCGCCTGGAATCGCCGGCAGTGTCAGGGCACCGTCATCGCCGTGACCGGGAGCGTGGGCAAGACGACCAGTCGGCAGATGATCCACACGGTGCTCAAGAGCCGGTTGGTGGGCACGGCCAGTCCAAGGAATTACAACAACCACGTCGGCCTGCCGCTGAGCATGCTCCAGATCGAGCCGACGCACGACTACGCGGTGCTCGAACTGGGCGCCAGCCACCCGGGCGAAATCGCCTCGCTGGCCGCGCTCTGTGCCCCGAAGATCGGAATCATCACGCGGGTCGGCAACGCCCACCTGGCCACGTTTGGCAGCGAACGGGCGATCGCTGAGGCCAAGAGCGAGCTGCTGGCCGCGTTGCCCTCCGACGGCCACGCGATCCTGGGCGACGACCCCTGGCTGCGGCGCATGGCCTCGCGGTGCCAGGCCCCGATCACGTGGGTCGGCCATACGCCCGAGTGCGATCTTGTGGCCGACGACATCCGCTGTGGCCACGGCCAACTGTGCTTCCGCGTGGAAGACTGCGAGTTCACCGTGCCGGTCTGGGGTCGTCACCATCTGACCTCGGCCCTGGCCGCCGTGGCGGTCGGCCGGGTGTTGGGCTTCGAGTTGCCGGCGATCGCCGCGGCCCTGAAGAACTTTGAGTCGGTGCCGATGCGGTGCCAGGTGATGGAACTGCGCGAGGCGACGATCATCAACGACGCCTACAACGCCAGCCCGATGTCGATGCAGGCCGCGTTGGAACTGTTGCACGATTTTGACGCCGAAGGCCTGCGGATCGTCGTCTGCGTCGTCATGGCCGAGTTGGGCGACCAAGCCGTGATGTTCAACCGCCGCCTGGGCAACCAGGTGGTCACGATCGCCGACGCCGATCTGCTGATCGCCTGCGGCGAGTATGCCCGCGACGTCGTGGCCGGCGCCCGTGGGGCCGGAATGTCGCCGATGCACTCGATCCC
>JBDKTH010000873.1:0-1935 GCA_039680305.1 Thermoguttaceae bacterium
CGCTGGCAACGCGTGCGGTTGCCCGTGCGGGAGAAATCGAGATACAGGTCGTCCGGCAACTCGGGGATTGGCGTGGCCATGAGCTTTTCGGCCGCACGCACCACTGTCTTGAACGCCGGCTCCTTGGCCACCGCCTCCCAGGCCTGCCGATCGCCGATAGGGCGTCCCACGCCTTGCGGCGTCTTGGGCAGCAGGTGTGTGAACCGCTTCACCTGTGCCGGACTGGGGACCTTTTCCTTTTCCGCGGCCAACGTGACCGAGGATAGCCCGGGGAGGAAGATCGCTAAAGAGAGGATCGCGAGTGCAAGGCGGGGCTGTTTCACGGTGTGTTTCTCCCTGCGACAAACGATGGGTGGGGGATGTCTGTCGCTCTGCTGGAAGGAAGGGTCAAACCATCTGGATGCCGAACTGCCGCATCACCACGCTGAACACGGCCGTGTCGCGGACCGTCACGGCGGGGAACAAGCCCGGCTGAGAAGCGAGGAGCACCGTCCTTTGGCTCGCATCAACGGCCGGGGCTCCATGCGAGCCGCGCACGAGCGTAGCGTCCAACGGGATGCTCCGGGTTTGCGGATCAAAGTGGAGCTCCACCGGATCATAACCCGGCTTACGGTGAATGTCCACCGTGCGGGCAAAGGTCGGGGCCCGATCGTCGGAGAGCCAATAGTAGTAAGCCTGCCAACTGTTCGGCTCGGAGATGAGGACAATTTCTCCACTTCGGGGATGCCCCAGGCTGTGACGGTGCAACTGGTCTTGGGTGAGCACTTCGTCGAGTCCCTGCAGATTGCGGAACAGGTCGGCAACCTTGGCGATGGCTTGAGGACTGGGATCCTTGAGGAAGACATGGGAGAACTGATGATCGACCAGGGCCCAGGCCTGACTGGCCGCCGGATCGAGATACTCACCGTCCACCCCCTCGCGGACCGCCAGAAGGCCCGCTTCCCGCAAGATCCGATTCGGATAGATGACGTGATCGACCGGCACGATTGAGTATTCCCCGGCCGCCAGCCAGAACGGGTTGGCATCGTAGGCCTCGCGCAGGCCTTCGGCCAGGCGGCCGATCAAACCGTCCAAGTCGACGACGGCCGTCTGCGCTTCGAGGCTGTCCGGACCGGTTCGCTGGGCGGGGTAGTCGAGGTGGGGCAGGTAGATGTAGAAGAAATTGGGCCGGTAGGCCTTGGCCGCCTGGATCGCCGAGTCGACGATCCAGGCCGTTGACTTGAGGTTGGCCATCGGGCCCCAGAAGTTCATCAGGGGAAAGTCGCCGAGCGTGTCGCGGAGTGTACCGTACATCTCCATCGGCCGCGTGTAGCACCAGAGCGTTTCTGAGCCGTCCGGGTTGTGGATTGGGGCGGGCGTGCAGATGTAGTCTGCTTCACTCCCGCGGGCGTGAAGGGGAAACCAGATGGCCGACGTCAAACCGGCCTGATCGTGAGACAACAAGTCCCAAAGCTGTGGCTTCTCGATGCAATCGTTCGGCGAAGTCCACATCTCGATCTCATGCCGATCCCGCCAGTAGAAGCCATTGGCCACGACGCCATGCTCGCGGGGCAGCTTGCCGGTCGTCATGTTGGCCTGCACCGGGCAGGTGACGCACGGGAAACTAGGGGCCAGCTCGGCGATTTCGCCACCGGCCATCAGTTCCCGCAAGTTGGGCATCACTTCGACGTCTTTTTCACGTAGACCGGGGATCGACAGGAGGACGACGTATTCTGCCATTCGCTCATTTCCTGATTCTGACGAGCCACGCCAGTTGTCGGTATGTGGGGACAACGTCCGTTTAGCCCCGGCACTTGTGCCGGGCAATGAACGGACAACATGCGTGGGTTACGCACCCGGCACAAGTGCCGGGGCTAAACGGACGCTACAACTGGCCCATTATACCCCGCCATGTGACCTTATGGCAGCCGGGCTACCCGCGGTGGGTGGCCAGTT
>JBDKTH010000520.1:0-4601 GCA_039680305.1 Thermoguttaceae bacterium
GCGTGCGAGCGAAGGCGATCCGTTGTCTCCCAGCCGGCTTCTGTTTGCCTGCGACGATCCGACGATCGCCCGCCGAGTGATGCTGTGCTTTTCCACCGAGGAGAGGGCGACCGATGCGCTCGAGTTGCCCGGCGCCCTGCGTCCTGGGCAGTCGGTTTCGCAGTTTGTGGTGCCCGAACTGCCGCCGCTTCGCATGCCGGTGACGTCGATGCGGGTCACGGAGTTCAAGGACTACCTGGGCTGCCCGTATCGTTACTACTTGAAACATCAATTGCATCTGGAATCGCTCGTCGACGCGGCCGACGAGTTGGACGGGGCCCTGTTCGGCTCGCTGGCCCACGTGGTGCTAAGCGACTTCGGCCAGTCGCGTGCGGCCGGCTCGACCGACCTGGAGGAGATCGAGGCCTGCTTGAGCGTGGGGTTGGACGAGGCGATGAAGGCCTTTTATGGCAAGTGGCCGCTGCCGGCGATTCGGGTTCAGGTCGAGCAGTTGCGCTCGCGGCTGCGGGCCTTTGCCCGCTGGCAGGCCGACTGGGCCCGGGAGGGGTGGCGGATCGAGCATGTGGAAACCAGTCCCGAGGACGGCAAGGCGGCCCTGATTGTCGACGGGCAGCCGATGTACTTGCGCGGCCGGATCGACCGGATCGACGTGCACCGAAACGGCAAGCGGGTCATCTTCGACTACAAATTCTCCGACCGGGCCATGGCGCCCGAGCGAACCCATCGCCGGAAAGGCGAGTGGGTCGATCTCCAGTTGCCCCTGTATCGGCACCTCGTGGCCGGGCTGGGGATCACCGGGCCGGTGGATCTTGGCTACATCGTCTTGCCCAAGGACACCAGCCGCATCGGCCCGATCCTGGCCGAGTGGAGTGACGCCGATCTCGGCGACGCCGACCGTACGGCCGAAGAGGTCGTGCGCAACGTCCGGGCGGGGAACTTCCCGCGGTCCCCGATACCGCCGCCCTTCTCCGAAGTGTTTGCGGCGATCTGCCAGGACGGCCAGTTCGGGGGCCTGGCGTCGTTGGACGACGACGAAGGGGGATTCGAGCGATGACGCCCGCACAAGCCAAGTTTCCGCACGTCGTGATTCGGGCCTCGGCCGGCACGGGGAAGACGTTCCAACTGAGCAACCGATTCCTGGGGCTTGTGGCAGCCGGCGAGCCTCTGGACTCGATCCTCGCCACCACCTTTACCCGGAAAGCGGCTGGCGAAATCCTCGACCGCGTGCTCACCCGGCTGGCCGAAGCCGCGCTGGACGGCCGCAAACTGGCCGCGCTGGCCCAACACGTGGACGAGGGGCTCGACCGGCCACGCTGTCAACGCTTGCTTCGCGACATGGTGCACCACTTGCACCGGCTCCGCGTCGGCACGCTGGACAGCTTCTTTATCCAGGTCGCTCGCAGCTTCAGCCTCGAACTTGGGCTGCCGCCGGCCTGGCAGATCATCGACGAAGTGACGGATCGGCGCATGCGGGCCGAGGCGATCCGGGCCGTGTTGCGCGAGGAATCGACGCTCGACGTCGTCAACCTGATGAATCTTTTGACCAAGGGCGAGGCGACCCGCTCGGTCAGCGAGCAGATTACGTTCCTGGTCAACGATCTTTACAGTGCATTCGTCGAAGCTCCGGCCGAGGCCTGGCAAACCTTGACGCGGCACAAGGAGCTGACGCCGGAGGAACTCCAGCTCGCGATCGACACGCTGGCCGCTGTGCCGGTTCCCAAGGGCAACCGCTTGGACAAGGCCCGGGAGCAGGACCTGGCCAATGCTCGCAGTGGCGACTGGCTCGAATTCCTGGCCAAAGGGATCAGTGCGAAGATCCTGGATGGCACGGAGACGTTTTACGCCAAACCGATTCCCGAGGAACTGATCGCCGGTTACAGGCCGCTCTTGGTCCACGCCAAGGCGGTCATCGTCGGCCGGATCGCCAACCAGACCGATGCCACGCGACGCTTGCTCGAGCATTTCGACGAGGCCTACCATCGGCTGAAGCTCGCCCAGCGGGCGCTGCGTTTCGAGGATATCACTCGCAAGCTGGGCGGACGCTGGGTCGCCGAACGCTTACAGGAAGTGGTGTTTCGGCTCGACGCCCATTTGTCGCACCTGCTGTTGGACGAGTTCCAAGACACCTCGCCCCTCCAGTGGCGAGTGTTGCGTCCCTTTGCCAAGACCGTGGTCGACGGCAGCCACCGGCGGTCGTTCTTCTGCGTAGGCGATGTCAAGCAGGCGATCTACGGCTGGCGTGGCGGCGTGGCCGAGATTTTTGAGGCGATCAACGAGGATCTTCCCGAGATCCAGCCGGCCACGCTCAATCAGAGCTTCCGCTCGTGTCAGGTGGTGATCGACACGGTCAACCGGGTCTTCGAGCGACTGCGCGAGAACAAGGTCTTGGATCGGCATCCCGAGGCGGCGGCCAAGTGGGCCTCGCGTTTTGGCTCGCATTCGACCGCCCGCCAGGAACTGGTCGGCCACGCGCGTCTGGTCGCCGCTCCGGAAGCCGGCGAGGGAGAAGAGCAGGGGACTGTGACGCTCCAGGCGGCGGCCAACCTGGTGAAGGAACTGCATGAGCAGGCCCCAGGGCGCTCGATCGGCGTGCTGGTCCGCCGCAATGCGGCCGTCGCCCGGCTGATCTTCACGCTGCGGCATCTGGGGATCGAGGCGAGCGAAGAAGGCGGCAACCCGCTGACCGACTCGCCGGCCGTGCAACTGGTGCTGTCGTTGCTGTCACTGTCCGACCATCCCGGCGACACGGTGGCCCGGTTCCACGTGGCCAACTCCCCGTTGGGCGAGGCGGTTGGCTTGCCGCAGTTTGACGACGATAAAGCCGCCGGGCGACTGTCGCACGAGCTGCGCGAGCGGCTGATGACGCACGGCTACGGCCCCACCCTCTACGGCTGGGTGAGGCAGCTTGCGCCGAGTTGTGACCGCCGCGACCTGAACCGCCTGTCTCAACTCGTGGAGTTGGCCTACGGCTATCAGGCGACCGCCACGACCCGGGCCGATGATTTTCTCAATCTCGTGCGCCAGCAGAAGGTCGAAGACCCCTCGTCGGCCGCGGTTCGGGTGATGACGGTGCACCAGTCCAAAGGCTTGCAGTTCGACATCGTCGTGCTGCCGGAATTGGACATGGGGCTGACCGGCCAGCCGCCGCAAATCGTCGTGGGGCGTCCCCGGCCGACGGACGACATCGAGCACGTCTGCCGCTACGTGGCCAAGAACCTCCGGCCCCTCTTGCCCGAGCGGTTTGACGCGATGTTCGACGCCCACGAGCGCCAGGTCGTCGAGGAGTCGCTGTGCGTGCTTTACGTGGCCCTGACCCGGGCGGTGCACGGCCTGTACATTGTCGTGGCGCCGTCGCGGCCCACCGAGAAGACGATCCCCTGCACGGCGGCCGGGCTGTTGCGGGCGGCGCTAGCCGACGGGCAGCCGGCAACGCCCGGGGCCGTTTTGTACGAGGATGGCCGGGCGGACTGGATGACGCCCTCGGATGTTTTGCCGCTTGCGGCTTTGCAATCCAAAAATCTCGCAAACTCCACCCGGCCCGCCACATTGCGTCTGGCCCCCGCTCCTCAGCGCGTCTCCCGAGGCCTGGAGCGGCAGCTCCCCTCGCAGTTGGAGGGGGGGCGCCAGGTGCGTCTGGCCCAACGCATGCGTCTGGACGCGACCCAGTCGCTCGACCGCGGAACCTTGATGCACGCCTGGTTCGAGGCGATCGAGTGGCTCGACGGTCAAAGACCTAATCGAGGGGAATTGGAGAAGCTGGGACAATCCGTTATACTTACCGCCCTGGACCTAACGAGCTTGATCGACGACTTCGAGCAAGCTTTGCGACGCCCAGCGATGAGTGCCCTCCTGACTCTCGCCACCTACCAGCAGCCGGCCAGCCAAACGGCAGACGGCGCGGTTTGCATGCGACCGGGCTTGGCTCGGCCGCGGTGGAAAGTCTGGCGAGAGCGGCCTTTCGCTCTGCGGGAAGGCGACACGATCCTCAGCGGAAAAATCGACCGCCTCGTCGTTTTGTATGACGGCGACCGGCCGGTGGCTGCCGACCTTGTTGACTTCAAGACCGACTCGGTGTCGGCCAGCGAGCCGCGGGCGATCGACGCCAGGACGGCGCGCTATCGCCCGCAGTTGGACGCATACCGTCGGGCGGTTGCCCGGCTCCTTGGGCTTGATGGGGCTCGGGTGTCGGCTCGGTTGGCGTTTGTGGAAGCTGGGGTTGTGCGGGCGGTGTAAAGCGGTGGTTGCAGGCATGGCCAGGTCCAATTGCCGGCATCGGACGCCAGTGAGTGCTAGCATTGGGCATGGTTTGCGGTGTGGCCCTTCCGTAGGGTGGTGCGTCCGGCGTGTGCCGGTTGTGTTGGTGCCATTCGCGGGGAGGGTGACGAAAACGAAGATCCAGTTGCTAGACCGTTGACATGACGGCAAGAAGCGGATAGGATCTGAGGTTTCCCATCCTGTTGGGCGTAGACAGCGTAGCTTTTTGGCAAGTTGGAATCGGGTGACCCGGGAGACGATTCGTGGCTGGGCAAACTAACGAAATTATTCGCATCCGCATGGAGGCCTACGATCACGCGATCCTAGACCAGAGTGCTACTGAGATT
>JBDKTH010000443.1:0-10253 GCA_039680305.1 Thermoguttaceae bacterium
ACGGCTGCGGATCGACCCGTCGCTGGGCGGCAAGAAGGAGACGGAAGTCCGCAACAAGCTGCTCGATCGGCGCCGCGATTACCGCCTCGTGGGCGAGCCCGGCCACGAGGCGTTCCAGCGGGTCGCCGATGAGCTCTGGCACCCGGTGACCACGCTCGACGGCAAGGCCAACGTCTGGCCCGTGACGGTCAAGTCGGGCCCATCGCGTCTGGGCGTCCAGTTCCAACTGATGGGCGGGCAGTGGCTCGCCGCCGGCCCTTCCTACAAGGCCCCGGATGCGTTGGTCCTCGAAACCTTTGACGATCTGGCCTCCTACACCCGCAATCCACGCGGCTCGCGCGACGTGCGCTCGATCGGCCCTGGAGAAGCCGGCTCGGTGCTACCGGGTGTCAGCCAGCGGCTGGAACTGTCCGACAAGGATGCACCGCAGGGCGGCCGATATGCCGTCTACACGGCGGAAAGCACCCTCGGGGGCGAGGTCGGCTGGTCGGCGATCGGCCGGCAGTTCGATCCGCCGCTCGACCTTTCCTGGCACAAGGGGATCGGCTTCTGGCTCCGTGGCGACGGCCGAGGCGGCAAGTTCAAGCTGCAACTGCGTGACGCCAAGGGGGCCATCGACTACTATGTGGCCAACAACTTCACCGGTGGGCGTTATCAGCAACTGGCCCGGCCGGAAAAAGACCCGATCGACTACCGCCAGGTGCGGTACATGACGATCTACTACAACGGCCTGCCCGGCAAAACGAGCGTGTCGTGTGCCATCGACGACGTCAAGGCCCTGCGCACGCTCGACACTCAGGCAATTCAGGATCCCTACGTCGAAATCGACGGCAAGCGGTATGGTTGGAAGGGAACGCTCACAGAGGGGCAATACGTTTTCCTGTGGCCCGACGAGCCCATCTGCCGCTACGGGCTGCCACTTCAGTTGCCAGAGATTTCTGGGGAGAAATTCCCGTCGGTGGTCTTGCCACCCGGGGACTATTCTGTCACCTTTGGATGCAGTGGAAACCTGTACTCGCCCGTGCGGGTCCGGCTGACTTTCCAGCCGCCCGAGCGGTATCCCCTTCCGTGACGTCCTAGGAAAGCAGAAAGCATAGACTCATGATCCTCGATCACATTGAACATGCGGCGATGTACCGAGCCCTTGGCCCGCGAATCGCCGCCGCGTTGGACTACCTCCGGCAGACCGATTTTTCGAAGATGGCCGACGGTCGCCACGAGTTGGATGGCGACCGCCTGATCGCCATCCTCCAGCACTACCGCACCCGGCCCCATTCAGAGATCATCTGGGAAGCCCACCGGCGTTACGTGGATGTGCAGTACATCGTGGCCGGCACGGAGCAAATGGGGTATGCCGGTCTGCGGCCCGACTTGCCGGTCAAGCAGGCGTACGATGAAACGAAGGACTTCGCATTCTACGACGCCCACGGCGCGTTGTTTGAAGTCAAGTCGGGCAACTTCGCGATCTTCGCCCCTCAGGACGTGCACGCCCCGGGCCTGGCCGCCGGCTCGCCGCCGACGCCCGCCGAGATGTTCAAGGTGGTGATGAAGTGCCGTGTTGATTGATTGACCGGAACGCCTAATCTATCCCAACCAAGAGGAGCCGCCCATGTCGTTCCCTATGACTCGTCGACAAATGCTCTGCGGCACCAGCGCCGCAGCCGCCTACGCCGTGTTCGGAATCAGCCGACAGGCCCAGGCCGCCCCGCGGGGCGTGGTCCAGGAGACCAAGGTCATCAGCCACCAGCCGGAGTACTACCACGGTTGGCCCACGGTCGCGCGGTGCAAGAGCGGACGCCTTCTGTTGAGCTACTCGGGCGGGCGAGAGGGACACATCTGTCCGTTCGGACGCGTCGAGCTGATGCAGTCGGACGACGAAGGCCGGACCTGGGCGAGGCCCCAGGTGATCCTCGATACGGAGACGGATGACCGCGACTCGGGCGTCCTGGAAACGGCCAAGGGCACGCTCCTGGTGACCACCTTTACCTCGCAGGCCTATGAGCCGATGCTCGTCAAGGCCGAGAAAGCGGCGGGCTCCAAGGGGGCCTGGCCGGAAGCGAAGCTCAAGGCGTGGCTCGCCGCCCACAATCGCCTTAGCGCCGAACAACGCAAGGCCCTGCTCGGCGAGTGGGTCCTCCGCTCGACCGACGGCGGCATCACCTGGTCGACGCCCTACCGCAGCCTGATCAACAGCCCGCACGGTCCCATCCAACGGGCCGACGGCCGGCTGCTCTATGCGGGCAAGCAGCTTTGGACCAAAGAGCACCGCAATGGCGTCTGCCAGTCGACCGACGACGGCCAGACTTGGCAGTGGCTGGCCGCGATTCCGACGCGTCAGGGCGACAAGCAAGAACAGTATCACGAGTTGCATGCTGTGGAAACGACCGACGGCCGGATCCTCGTCCAGATCCGCAACCATAACAAGGCCAATGCCGGCGAGACACTCCAGTGCGAATCGTCCGACGGCGGCAAGACCTGGTCGGAACCGCGTTCGATCGGCGTGTGGGGCTTGCCCTCACACTTGATGCGGTTGAAGGACGGCCGTCTGCTCATGACGTACGGCTATCGCCGCGAG
The DNA here is from genome assembly GCA_039680305.1 of Thermoguttaceae bacterium. Classification (GTDB taxonomy): domain Bacteria; phylum Planctomycetota; class Planctomycetia; order Pirellulales; family Thermoguttaceae; genus JBDKTH01. Next base: position 2,576 of record JBDKTH010000443.1, read on the forward strand.
CCCTATGGCAATCAGGCCCGCGTCAGCGCAGACCAAGGACGGACCTGGTCGGAGCCGATCATCATTTCCGGCGACGGCGCCGGCGGCGACCTGGGCTACCCGTCCACCGTGCAATTGACCGACGGCTCGCTGTTGACCGTCTGGTATGAATTGCTCAAAGACTCGCCCCGGGCCGTGCTGCGTCAGGCCCGCTGGACGCTGGAAACCTGAGTCTCCCTCTCGGAACCTCGTTTCAAAACCGCTTCTGAGGCGGCACAACCCCCGCGAAAATCCGGTTTTGGAACAGGTTCTCAGTAAATTCCCGATGTGATCCGCCCACGCGACGGGTTAAGGTACAGCCCTGCGTGTGGTCGCCGTTTTCGGCCCTGCGCAGAAATGCGTTGGGCGATTCGGGGAATACTGCGCCATGGGAGATTGAGGGATGTCCAGTCCGTCATCGAGTCAGATGGTGATCTCGAAATGGTGGTTCCAGGTCTCGATCCTGACGTTTGCCATCGGGTTCTGCGTGCTGGGCTACCTCGCCTATCGGATCTACAACGAACATCCGCCGATCCCGAAGAAGGTCGTCACGCAGGATGGCAAGGTGCTCTTCACCGGCGACGACATCATGGCCGGACAGCACGTCTTTCAGAAGTACGGTCTGATGGAGTATGGCACGCTTTTTGGCCACGGCGCCTACCTGGGCCCGGATTTCACCGCCCAATACATGCACGAAGCCGCGCTGGCCATGCTCCGTTTCTACAGCCCGAACGCCGAGCCCACGGCCGACACGCGGGCACGCGTCGCGCAGGAATTCAAGCAGATCGTCTACCAACCGGCCACCTGCACGCTACGGTACACGGCCGGCCAGGCCCACGCCTTCGAACATCTCGTCAGTTTCTACCGCGACTACTTCACCACCACGGCGAACCAACGTGGGTTGAAACGGCCGCAGATTTCCGACCCCGAGGAAGTGCGGCGACTGACGGCCTATTTCTCCTGGGCCGCCTGGGTGGCGACCGCCGTGCGCCCCGGGGCCGGCTATTCCTACACCAACAACTGGCCGCCCGAGCCGATGGTAGGCAACCACCCGACCGCTGAGGCGTTTCTTTGGAGCGTGCTGAGCCTCATCGCCCTGTTGGGCGGCACCGGCCTGTTGCTGTTCATCATTGGCCGCTACAACCTGCTGGGCTGGCATCGGGCCGATGAGGAACTGTCGATGCGCAATCTCCGCTTTCGCCCGCCGGAGGAAGTCCGCCTGGCGCCCGGCCAACGGGCAACGGCCTGGTACTTCCTCGTCGTCGCCGGCCTGTTCCTGCTCCAAGGCTTGCTAGGAGGAGCCAATGCGCACTTCCACGTGGAGCCAGAAGGCTTCTACGGTCTCGACGTGAGCAGTTGGTTGCCCTACAACCTGTCGCGCACGTGGCATCTGCAACTGGCCCTGTTTTTCGTCTCGGCCAGCTTCCTGGCGATGGGGATTTTTATCACGCCCATGATCGCCGGCTACGAGCCCCCGCATCAGGATAAGCTGGCGATTGCGCTGTTTGCCGCCGTGGTTGTCATCGTCGTCGGCAGTCTGGCTGGCGAAGCTCTGAGCATCAAGGATTACATCCCGCGCAGCGGTCCCTGGTTCTGGCTCGGCCATCAAGGTTGGGAGTACCTCGACCTCGGCCGAGTCTGGCAGATCCTGCTGGTGGTCGGCCTGTTCATCTGGGTCGCGATTCTCGTGCGAGGCCTGTCGGGCCGCTTGGCCGGCGAACACCCCGGCAACCTGCCGTACCTGTTTCTCTACAGTGCCCTGTCGATCCCGCTCTTCTATGCCGTCGGGCTGGCCTTCGGCAAGAACAGCAACTTCGCCGTGGTCGATTTCTGGCGATTTTGGGTGGTCCACCTCTGGGTCGAAGATTTCTTGGAACTCTTCACCACCGTCATGGTCGCCTACATCTTCGTGCTCTTGGGCGTGGTCCGCACCGTTACCGCCACGCGGGTCGTGTACCTCGACATCATCCTTTATTCCATCGGCGGCGTGATCGGCACCATGCACCACCTCTATTTCAGCGGCGCCCCGGCCGTCCATATGGCCTTAGGGGCCTTCTTCTCCGCCATGGAGGTGATCCCGCTCATGCTCCTGACCTTCGAAGCCTGGCGGTTCATGCAACTCGGCGGCTATCAACAGCAATCGACCCTCACCGCGCCAAGCACGGCCTTTCCGCATAAGTGGGCCGTGATGTTCCTCATCGCCGTCGGCTTCTGGAACTTCTTGGGGGCCGGGGTGTTCGGATTCCTCATCAACCTGCCAATCGTCAGCTACTACGAGATCGGTACGCAGTTTACCGCCAACCACGGCCACGGGGCCATGATGGGCGTCTACGGCATGCTGGCCATGGGCTTCTTCATGTTCGTCGCCCGCTACTTCATCCCTCCAGACCGCAACAGCGAACGGGCGATGAAGATCTCATTCTGGAGCCTGAACCTCGGGCTGGCATGGATGCTCTTTGTGAACCTGGCACCGGTCGGCGGAATTCAGCTGTACGAGGCCTTTCAATCGGGCTATTGGCATGCCCGGGAACCGGCATTCTTCGAGCAGCCAGCGGTCCGGGTATTCGAATGGTTGCGGTTACCCGGTGATCTGCTGTTCATCATTGGCGGCATCCTCCCGGTCGTCTATCTGGCCGTGCGGATGTTCGTTCAGCGTCATCGTTATGGTCAGCTTCCGCCTGGCGCCGAAACCGAGCAATTCACCCATGTCTACGAGGTGCCCTGAGGGACGCAACTGTCCCTCACGTTTACGGCCTCGGCCGTGGATCTCGGACACGGAGTGTCATCGTCTTTTTTCTTAACACGTCCGAGTGTCGACCGCCAAACGGCAGAGGGCGAGTGACACTTCTTCGCACGGCCATTCAGGCATCCTCCCTATCGGTATCGACTCGCAAGACGCCGCACTGATCACCGTAACCTGCCGTCATATAAGGGGCTGAGACTCGACCTGCAAGCCTCGGTCGACGGGCAGCGGCAATGGGCGGCCAGTGCAATTCATGCGGTCCCGCGTCGAAATGACGGGCCCTCCTCCTCAAGCCGCCGCGTCAGCCGTTTTGGGGCACGACGGCTGCCTGCGAGTCAGGCGTTCGTAGTTGACTCACGCCAGCATGATCAATAGCCTTCATTGAGTGTGAGCGAAATACCAATCTCGGAACCCGTTGCATGCCGCTCTGTTAACCCATTCGCGGTGAGCACGCAACGTGGAGTGGGACCTTCCCATACGAAAAGGAGCATTCGATGAATCGTTTTCTTGCGATCGGCGTCGCCTTAATCAGCCTTGGCTGTTTCATGGCGAATCATGCCATGGGCGCAGACGGACGTGGAGGGGGCGGTCGTGGCGGCGCGGGCGGTGCAATGCATGGCGGCTCTTGGGGCGGCGGCCATGGTGGCTCTTGGAGCGGCGGCCGCGGAGGCACATGGAGTGGCAGCCACGGCAGCGGCTACTGGGGCAGCGGCCACTGGGGTGGAAGCCGCTGGGGCGGACACTATCCGTATTATGGCCGAAGTCACTACTATCCGGGATACGGATATAGCTACTACTATCCGTACTACTCCGGCTACTATTCTTCTCCCTCCTACGGATCCGCGTCCCCCTCCTACGGCAGCTCTGGCTACGGTGCCGGCTATCCGGCCGATTCCGGGGCCTACACGTCGGGCTTCTGGCCGGAGGGCTCGCAAGGGGCCCCCTCAGCATCAGCGGTGTCTGGGCCGGTGCGGCTCATGAACCCGGCCAGCAACGACGCCACCTTGTCGTTCACCGTCAATGGTCAGCGTTACACGCTTCAGCCCGGTTTCAAACAGGACCTTCCGGCGGGAGCCGGCCAAGTGATCGAGTTCCACCGGGGCGGTGACCGCGGGGCCGTTCGCTATACCCTGCAACCCGGCGTCTACTCGTTCAGCCCTACGGATCAAGGTTGGGAGTTGTACCACACCTCGGCAGCTCTCCCCGGTCAAGAGGGGCCGCCGCAGGAGCAGCCTGGCGTCTCCGGTCAACAGCCCGACGCCTTTGGTCAACCACAGTCTGGCCAGCCACAGTCCGGTCAACCACAGGATCTCGGCCAGCCACAAACTTTTGGCCAACCACAAGGCTTCGGTCAACAACAAGGCTTCGGTCAACAACAAGGCTTCGGTCAACCACAGGGTTTGGGTCAGCCACAAGGCTTCGGTCAGCCCCAGACCTTTGGCCAACCCCAGACGCCGGGGGCCGGCCAGCCTCAGTCCCCACAAAACCCACCGGCCCCACAGCGTTAGGGGGGCACTCGGAGGGTCGCATATCCTTGAACGCAGATTGGGTTGCGGCGCAGCATAGGAGCCGTCGGAGTCGTCTTCGGCGGCTCGCTGCGTTTCTTGGACGGCTTGGCCCCCCGTTTAGCCGTGACACCCGTGTCCTGCGGCGGCTACTGCCAGAACGGCTTGTCACTGACGCTCGTCTCCTGCTAGGCTATTGGGCGGTTCTACAGCTATCTTGCGGATCGCTCACCTTGAGGAGCCCATCTGATGCGCACCAACTGGATCATGACCGTGTTGGCTTGGGGATGCTTTGCGGTGTGGACCATCGGAACCGCGGCAGCGGCGGACGACTGGCCCGGCTGGCGAGGTTCGCAGCGTGATGGACATATCGCCAACTTCACCTCGCCCAACGCCTGGCCCAAAGCGCTCCAGCGACAGTGGAAGATCAAGGTTGGTGACGGACATGCCTCGCCAGTGGTCGATCGTGGCACGGTCTTTGTGTTCAGTCGAGAAGACGAGCAGGAAGTCGTTCGAGCGATCAAGCTTAGCGACGGCCAGCAGATCTGGCGGGAAAGCTACCCGGCCCGCTACACGATGTGTCCGGCGGCTCGATCGCACGGCAAAGGTCCCAAGTCGACTCCCATCCTCGCCAATGGGCGTCTGGTTACCCTGGGCATCAGCGGTATCCTTTCGGCCTGGGATACGAAGACGGGCAAATTGCTGTGGCAGCAGGAGTTTGCAGGTAAGTACAAGACGACATCCCCGCTGTATGGAACGGCCATGTCGCCGTTGGTCCATGCCGGAAACGTGGTGGCCCATGTCGGGGGCCAGGACGGGGGCACGCTTGCCGCGTTCGACCTCGAAACCGGAAAGCCCCAATGGCAATGGGATGGCGACGGCCCCGGCTATGCCTCGCCGATCCTCGCCACCCTGGAGGGCGTGCCGCAGGTGATTACCCAGTCGCAAGGCAAGTGCATCGCCGTCTCCGCCGCCGACGGCTCGCTTCTCTGGTCGATGCCTTTTGAGACGCCCTACGTACAGAACATCGTCACCCCGGTCGTGGTCGATGATCTGGTGGTCTTTTCAGGGATCAACAAGGGGACGACAGCCTATCGTCTGGAGAACAGCCAGGGCAAGTGGTCGCCCACGCAGGTTTGGCATAACGACGACATCTCCATGTACATGACCTCGCCGGTCGCGGTCAACGGCTCGCTGTTTGGGCTCACGCCCCGCAAGAAGGGGCAGTTCTTCTGCCTTGACCTGAAAACGGGCAAGACCCTCTGGACGAGCGAGGGCCGGATGGGCGACAACGCCGCGGTGCTTTGCACGGAGAACGTGGTCCTGGCCCTCACCACCGGCTCGGAACTGCTCGCCTTCAAGCCTTCGACCGAGGAATTCGATCTCCTCGCCCGGTACAAAGTGGCCGACTCGCCCACCTGGGCTCACCCGGCCATCGTCGGCCGGCAAGTTCTCGTCAAGGATCGGACCTCGCTCACGGTGTGGAGCATCCCGGATTGATCGCAGGGCCCAGAGGGAAAGCGACGCCGACGGGAGCAAGAGGAGGACTGGCGTGAAAGCGATCTACCAGAAGCTGATCGGCTGTCCTGACGAAGGTTTTGCCGTGAAGGAAATCCACGGCGATGACTGCAACTGCCCTTGGCATTGCCACCCGGAAGCCGAGTTAATCCTGGTGCTTCAGAGCCATGGCTATCGCATCGTGGGTGACAGCATCCAGTCGTTGCAGCGGGGCGACCTGGTGTTGCTGGGTCCGAACCTGCCGCATGCCTACCAGCACAAGGACCGGCTCTCGGCGCATCAGACGCCAGCCCATTGCGTATTGCTGCAGTTCGAGGAACGCTTCTGGTCGACGATGCTCGACTTGCCGGCCATGGCCCCGGTGCGTCGCTTGTTGCAGCGGGCCGCGGTGGGCTTGCAAGTCCAGGGCGCGACACGCAAACTCGTCGCGGCGATGCTGTTGGAGATGCTCAAGCTTCGCGGTCTTCCCCGGATTGCCGTGTTTCTCCAGGCGCTCGATGCCTTGGCCCACTCGCGCAACTGTCGCACGGTGGCCAGTTCCGGCTTTCCAACGGCATTGCCCGCCTGGGAACAGGAGCGAGTGGACCGGATTTACCAGTTCATCGATCAGAACTACCATCGCCCGATCCGGCTCGCCGACGCGGCCAAGCTGGCGCACATGAGCGACGGAGCCTTCAGCCGGTTCTTTCGCGCGCACATGGGCAAGACCTTTCCCGCATTCGTCAACGATCTGCGCATCGGCCGCGCATGCCGATTGCTGGCCGAATCCGAGATGCCGATCACGGAAATCGCCCTGTCGTGCGGCTACCGGAACCTGTCGAACTTCAATCGCCAGTTCCTCCAGGCGAAGCGTCTTTCGCCCAGCGATTTCCGCCGGCAGATGCGACGCCTCGACTGACGGACGAGAGGCTTCCGTCCGGGGGGCGGGACTTGTCAGAAAAGTATCAGAACTCGTTGGGAAACGCGTTGCGGGGCCTCCGCCGACCGCGTTTAATAAGGCCATTGGGATACTCCAGGAAAAAAGATACGAGGTGTCGCTATGTCGAGTGATGCAAACATTTCCGGAAAGCTGGCGATCGATGGCGGGCCCAAGGCGGTCACCAACAAGCTGATCGGCTGGCCCAAGTTCGATGAAAAGGCCATCGAGTCGGTCACCGAGGTGCTGCGATCGGGCAAGGTCAACTACTGGACCGGCCCCAACGGGATGGCGTTCGAAAAGCAGTTCGCCGAGTGGCAAGGGAGCAAGTATGCGATCAGCGTGGCCACCGGCACCGCCGCCCTGCATGTGGCGCTGGCGGCCCTCGGGATCGGCCCGGGCGACGAAGTGATTGTGCCCAGCTACACCTTCATCGCCACCAGTTTCTCGGTGGTCCAGGCCGGCGCCGTCCCGCGGTTTGCTGACGTCAACCTCGACGATCACTGCATCAGCGTCGAGTCGGCCGAAAAGCTGGTCACCAAGCGGACCAAGGCGATCATCCCCGTGCACCTGTACGGGAACGTCTGCGACATGGACAAGATCAACGCCTTTGCCAAGAAGCACAACCTCTACGTGATCGAGGACAATGCCGAGGCCTTCGGCGGTGCGTACAAGGGGAAGAAGACCGGCACGCTCAGCGACATGGCCGCCTGCAGTTTCTGCCAGAACAAGACCTTCACCACCGGCGGTGAAGGCGGCATGGTCACGACCGACAACGAGGACCTCGCCTGGGAAGCCCGCAGCTTCCGCGATCACGGCTACGACGTGAAGGCCCGATTGAACCTCTTGGCCCTCGAACAGAAGCTCCCCTATATCCACAACCGCGTGGGCTGGAACTACCGCATGACCGAGATGCAGTCGGCCATCGGGCTCGCCGAACTGGAGCGCATCGACGACTGGAACATGCCAGCGCGCCGC
>JBDKTH010001199.1:0-4327 GCA_039680305.1 Thermoguttaceae bacterium
AGGAAAATGCGTGGAGGTGGCCTCCAAAGGCCCGGTGAGAGGCGTGTTGCAGGAAGTCACCGGGGGGCTGAGATCGGCCTGTGCCTACGTGGGGGCTGATCGGCTCAAGGATCTTTTCAAGTGCTGCACCTTCGTCCGATGCACCACCACCCACAACACGGTCTTTGAATAGACTGGCCGCACCATGAAGACCTAGAGGAAACTGTGGCGAACTGGTTGCCACGCCACACGAATCGCGCCCCACCGTCATTGGTCCAAGACCCAAGCGGATTGCTCCCGGAAGCCCCACTGCCACTTAGGCTATGGTCATCCATCAGGACGGATCTAGTGCCGTTTCCGGTTCGGGACTTTCGCGAAGTTGATCATGGGGCGTTTGCGAAGGCTTGTGGGTGCTGATGCTGGGATCTGTTGCGGATGTGAGATCGCCATGATTCGGTCGCGATCTCCCTGCGCCCATTCCGCCACGCGAGGTAGCTCTCAATGGCCGCTTGCTGTTCTTCGTGGCTTTGGTAGTCGGAATTGTCCAAGGCGAACTTTCTCAGGGCCGTGAATTGACTCTCGATGCGATTGAGCCAGGACGCATTCGTCGGAACGAAATACAACTTGATGTTGTGGGTCCTCACCCACCGGAGGACCTCCTCGGTCAGATGCGGGCCGTAATTGTCCAGAACCAGATGTAACGTCTCGCTGGGGCGATAGCGGCGGCGCAGCCATTTGAGAAACGCCAACCACTGCTGCCAGGTTGTGTGAGCGTAGAACTGACCGAAGAGCCGTCCGGTTTCCAAATCATAAGCCGCCAAGAAATGCCGCACGCCGCCGCGACGGTGGTAGGTCGCCCGCAGACGGTCGACCCGCTTCTTCCCCTTCAGGGCGAGGCACTGCCCTTGCCGCGGCTGCACGTTTAAGGGGCCGAATTCGTCGACGCAGATCCGCCGCCCTCCGGAGGGCCGCCGCCGGTAGAGACGGCGGATTCGCCGGTATTTCGGCCAGAACTCCGGGTCGTTCGAATCCTTCCACGTCTTGGTATGCCGCCAGTGAATCCCGTAACGCACCAGCAGGGTGTGAAGCCAGTCCAGGCTGATCCGCGCCACGATCTTTTGGCTGACGAGATACTCCCGCAGCTTGCTCAGCGACCACTGGGTCATGCCGAGCAGGCTTTTCGGGGAAGAGATCGCCACCTCGGCGATCTGTTCCACCACCTCCGCAAAGAACTTCCGTGGCGCGTCACGCACCTGCCAATACGGATACCATTCGATTGCTCCGACCCCGCCCCGATTGAAACGGTGAATGATCTGGCGCACCCATTGCGGCGTCCGATCGACACGCTCGGCAATCTCCCGGTTGGCAAGCCCCCCGGAGGAGAGCAGAATAATTCTGGCGTGGGAACTGTTCACTTGATTGGTGGCCTGTCGTTTCAAACGATGCAGCTTGCCCGTTCCGGCGGGGCGATCGTTCGAGTTCGTACTTTGTCCATGATGGAAGCCTCCGTGTCCGATGGTTGAAAGGCGATTCAACCGACATGGGGGCTTCTTCTGTGCCAATTACAATCCTCAATGCCTCCAATCGCCAGTACCGCTAGCACTCCCGCACGACCGCGCGAAAGTCACGAACCGGAAACGGCACTAGGATGGAATGGACCTGGGCGGAGGATAGGGCTCCGGTGGGAACCGACCCGATCGCCGCGGCCAGGGGCTGAAAGCGAAGGGTGGGCGGCACCAAGCGGTCGCCGAGCTTGCGAGGCCCGCCACCGAACGGCGACGGATCTGGCGGGCCTCGCAAGCTCGGCACCGTCCTACCTTCGGTCCTGTTCGTCAAGCCCCGTTATTGAACGTCTTCCGTGTCGCTCCGAACGACGGAGCAGTCCTCCTCGGCGTCGGCATCTCTCCGGGCTTGGCACCAACGCGATCAATCCCAGGTGTAGGCGAGAGCGCCTGCCTGCCTCCGGTCGCAAGCGACCGGGCTAAACAAAGACTTGCGGCAACCGATTGAACGGCATTGCCCCAAAATCCCTCTTGACACCTACTAGCCGTCTCGTACGATATTATCAGTAGACAAACGCGACTCGCAACGGGCCCTTTACATCGGAGCGGCCAATGGAGATCAATCCCACCCAACGAGAGTTGGAAATCCTCAAAATCCTCTGGCAACAAGACCACGTCACGGTCCGCGACGTCTGGAATCAGCTCAGCGGCCGCGACAAGGAGCTTGCCTACACCACGGTCCTCAGCCTCCTGCAGACCATGGAGAAGAAGGGTCTGGTTGGCCACCAGCTCGTCGGCAAGGCTTACGCCTACTTCGCCAAGGTCCGCCGCAGCGAGACAGTGCGGGAGCTGGCCGGCCAGTTTCTTGAGCGGGTCTTCGACGGCGCCGTGGACGAATACCTGGTTCACGCCCTCGACCTGCGCCGCGTGAGCCCGGAGGAACTCGATCGCCTCGAAGCGATGATCGCCGAGGCCAAAAAGAAGTGCGGACCGCGACGAAAACCAGGAGCCTGACCATGAACGGCATTGGGGCATCGATCGCTTACTGGCTGGCGGATTTCCTGACGGCGAGCACCCTGTTGTTGTTCGACGTGCTTGTCGTGTGGCGCTATGTGGCCCAGCCGGCACGCCGCATGGTCTTGGCCCGGGGGACGCTCGTCGGCCTGGCCTTGCTGGCGGTCGCGAGTGTAGTGCCTGGCTGGCCGCGGTGGTCGTTGATCCAATCGCCGCCCTCGGCCGAATCGTTGCAGACCGGCTTGCCCACAGCCGCCGCCCCCGCCGTCAAGCCCGTGCCGCCGTCTCCTCTTCCCTCGGAGACGCCCGCCACGCCGGCCTCCGCGGCCCACCCGCCTGCGGCTCATGGACCCGAGGCAAGCCTCGCGGCCCAGGCAACCGGGCCAGTCACGGTTGTCCGACGCGTGCCTTGGCCGGCCGTCTTCGTCGCTGTGCAGGGCTTGGTCGGGCTGGCCGCGGCGCTATGGCTGGTCTGGGGAGCCGCGCAGACCGAGCGGCTGCGCCGTGGCGCGGTCGATGCGCCGCTCGATAGGCAGGCCATGTTGAGAGAAGTCGTCGGCCACGCACGCCTGCCACGTCTCCTGGTGAGCCCCGCGGTGCGTCATCCGGTGGCCCTCGGCGTGCTGCGGCCCGCGATCGTCTTGCCGGGCGACCTCGCCGCCGCTCCAGACTCGCAAGGGCTCCGCGCGGCGTTGGCCCACGAGTGGGCCCATCTGCGCAACGGCGATCTCTGGCTCTTGGCGCTGGGCCGCTATCTGCTGCCGCTGTTGGCGATCCACCCGCTGTACCACGTTCTCTGGCGGCGCATCCGCGACGACCAAGAGACGCTGGCCGACGCCGAGGCCGCCGGAGCCGACCGTCCGGCCTACGCCGAAGAACTGCTTCGCTGGGCTCGTCGCGTTGTCCAATCGCCCGCCGCTCGTTTCGCGGCTGTTCCCGGAATCTGCGAATCCCCCTCTCAACTGTCGAGGAGAATTGCCATGCTCTTGGACGATCGCCTGGTTGTGGAGACGCGTTGTTCCGATCGCTGGCGTTACCGCTCGCTGGCCGTTGCAGCCGGCGTGGTGCTCATCGTTTCCCTGTTCACCTTCCGGCCGGCGATCTCCAGCCAGGCCATCGCGGAGAAGAAGGGCGGTTCTATGGAGTCAGCCAAGCCAAACGCCGTCGCCGAAAAGGCCCAGGCCCTCACCTACACCGGCACGGTGACCGAGAAGGGAACCGGCAAGCCGATCGCCGGGGCGACCGTTACGATTCGACGAAGCATCAACGCCCCCTACGAGCGTCGTCCCCTGGAGGAGACCCAACATAAGACCGATGCGACCGGCAAATACACCTTCACCATCCCGCCCGAGCAGGTCGCCCAGCGGTTCCTCTATATTGAGCGCGACGTCAGCCACCCCGACTACGCGCCCAGCCGTGGCATCGGCTACGCCTTGAGCATGATCCGCAAGAATGAGACGATGGGGGAGTCTCCCTTCTTCGCGCACATCGAACTCCTGCCCGGCCTGCCGATTACGGGAACCGTGGTGACGCCGGATGGCCAGCCAGCCGCGGGGATGAAAGTGCTTGGCTTCTCGATGTCCGACCGCCACGACTTCGAAACGGCCTCCTTCTCGCCGGGCACCACGGATGAGAAAGGCGTTTTCCGCATCAACCTGGTCAAAGAGGGAGATGCCGTGTTCTGGCTCCTGCCGAAACAGTATGCCCCATCAACGCACGTGCTGCACAAGCAGCGGAGCGACCTCGGGAAGTTCGTGTTACAGCCGGGGATCACAGTCAAGGGCCGCGTGGTTGACCAGCAGGGCAAGTCCGTGGGCGGAGTCTGGGTCAAT
>JBDKTH010001184.1:0-2068 GCA_039680305.1 Thermoguttaceae bacterium
AAGTGAACTAACCTGAAAGTGGGGGTGTGTTGCATAATTCAAGGGAGTCTACGTAGTTCGGTCTGGTGTGAACCACCAATGTTTACCTCCCCCCACATGGTTTTCGTGATCCAAGAGGTCCTGGCCCGTGCTCTGCAGGGAGCACGGGGCCGGGCGCGCAGCCGCCAAGCGGCGATTGGATCGGGCCGGATGGGCGTACGCCGAGCGCGAGGGCAATTTGTCGAAAGCGTCGATTGTCAAAGATCAAAGCGGCTCGCCTTTTTGGGCTGCCAGGAATCAGCCTAGCAAAACGGCTGGCCCAATTTCAACACGATTTGGTGCGGCGGAATTGGGAAGGTGGAAAAACGAAGGACGAAAGAGCCTCTGGCCAGTGAGAGAGTTTCGGGCTTTGGACTTCGGGCTTGTTTCGTCATCTGACCTTCTGACATTCGTCATTCCCCATCAGGGGCTTCTTCGTGACCCCCGCTTTCCTTTTTCCCTCGGGGCTATTCCAATGAACGGGCACAGGGCGTAGAAATAGACACGTGCACACTCGTTCACTGGTAGGGGGTTATGTCGGTTCAGCGCGTCTTTCTCAACTGGGACCGCCCCGGGCTTACCGCTGCGGTGGAGTATCTGGTCGAGCGGTTTGCCTCGTCTGGGGAGTTGGATCTTACCAATTTGGTAGCGGTCATGCCGGGGGCTCGGGCGGGACGCCGACTGCTGGAACTGCTGGTCCAACTGGCCGACCAGCGCCAGTGGCTCTTTTCCCCGCCGTTGATCGTCACCGTGGGGAAGCTGCCCGAGCTGCTCTATCAGGCCAAGCGGCCGTTTGCCAACGATCTGACGCAGCAACTCGCCTGGAGCGAGGCCCTGCGACAGACGCCGGCCGAACACGTCGAGCGGCTGCTGGCCACCTTGCCGGCCGACGGCGACCTGATGAGTTGGCTGTCGCTGGGCGAGATGCTTGGCCGCCTACATCGCGAACTGGCCGCCGACGGGCTCAATTTCGCTGATGTGGCCGCCCGCTGCTGGCAGACCGCCACCGGGAGGGAAACGCAGCGGTGGCGGGCCCTGGTGGCCGTCCAACGCAAGTATCTCGAAACGCTCGACGCCCTGGAATTGTGGGATCTGCAAACCGCTCGGTTGGAGGCGGTCAAACGCAAGGAGTGCCATACGGAGTCGCAGATCGTGCTGGTGGGCACGGTGGATCTCAACCAGACGCAGCGGTCCATGCTCGACCAGATCTCCGGCCACGTGACGGCCCTGGTTTTCGCCCCGGCGGAACTCGCCGAGCGGTTCGACGAGCACGGCTGTCTGCGCCCTGAGGCTTGGCGCGAAGCACCGATCCCGGTGGCCACCGAGCAGATCGAGGTGGCCGACTCGCCGGCCGACCAGGCGGCGGCCGTGGTCCGGACGCTGGTGGAACTCGACGGACGCTACTGCGGGGAACAGATCACCATCGGCGTGCCTGATCGCCAGGTGGTCCCTTACGTCGAGCAATACCTGGAGCAGTCGGCGATCGCCTCGCGGTATGCGGCTGGGCTGCCGATCTCGCAAACCGCCCCGTATCGGCTAATCGACGTCGTGGCGGCGTATCTCGACGGGCGTCGGTTCTCCGCGTTCGCCGCCTTGGTACGCCATCCGTCCGTGCACGCGTGGCTTTCCGCCGACGAAGAGATTTGTGGCGATTGGCTCAGCGAGCTAGACCGCTACTACGCCGACCATCTGCCCTTCCAGGTGGGGCAGCAGTGGCTTGGCGATGGCCGGGCCTCGGCCAGCGTCAAGCGGGTCTTTCAGGCGGTCGAACGTCTCGTGAGCCCGCTAGTCGGCGATCCGCGACCGTTGGACCAGTGGAGCCAACCGATTGCGGATCTGTTAGTGAGCGTTTTTGGGCAGGAGCCGTTGGACGAAACGGCTGAGCCTGACCGGACGATTCTGGCGGCCTGCGGGATGATCCACGATGTCTTGGGCGAACACCTGAAGATTCCGCCGAGCCTGATGCCCAAGATCTCCGGCGGCGAGGCATTGCGTCTTGTCCAGCGGCGGGTTGAGGGGGAGGCCATTTCGCCGCCCGTGCGCCCGGGAG
>JBDKTH010000284.1:0-11849 GCA_039680305.1 Thermoguttaceae bacterium
CGTGGAACTCCTTCGATACGTCGAAGTCGAGCGTGAGTCTGTATGCTCAGCCTATTCCGAATCCCCGCCGGGATCCATTCCCAAGTGCGCATAAGCTGCCTTCGTTTTTGCGCAAGCGTCGGATTGCGTTAGCCATGGATGGGGGGTAGGCTGAATGGCATGCCTAAATTCCTGCAAGCGATTCCCCGCGTGTTAGTCGTGTTGTCCACCGTCCACAAGGCGCGTCGCGACAAGCTTCAGGGCATCCTGAAGTATGTCCGGCTCCACGGCCCGTGGGACGTGCAGACCGTGGAGGCGCATCCCCATATCGCCCGGCTGGGATCGCTCGAGAACTGGCAGCCGGATGGAATCATCAAGGATGGCTCGTATCCGCTTCCTTTACGCATTTCCAAGACCGTCAAGATTCCCACCGTTCTTCTGGACACCGATGGCCGCCGTCCTCGCCGCTGCTTCTGCGTGGACCACGATTCACGCCGAACCGCCGAATGCATCGCCGACTACTATCTGCGGCAAGGGCTTGAGCATTTCGCGTTTGTCGGTTCTGTTCCGCGATGCTTCTGGTCCGTGGCTCGGGCCGAGGGCTTCGTGAATCGCTTGGCGCAGCACGGGTACGGCTGCGCGGTCTACCAGCCGAAGAACTCCATGGACTGGGGGCTTGAACAGGGGCACATGCGCCGTTGGCTTCTCTCGCTCCCCAGGCCTTGCGGCATCCTGGCCGCCATCGACCTGCGGGCAAAACAGGTGCTCGACACCTGCCGGATCGCCAAGATCCGGGTGCCGGAAGAGGTGGCAGTCGTCGGCGTGGACAATGACGAAACCATCTGCGAGAACACGATCCCCACCCTCTCCAGCGCTCTGCCCGATTTCGAACGCGGCGGGTATATGGCCGCCGAACTCCTCGACCGGTTAATGCGCAGATCCCAGCGCAAGGCAGTTCGGCTTACGTACGGCTTGAACCGCATCGTCCAACGCCAGTCGACGCAACGATTCCGGGTGTTCAACCCCGTGGCGAGTCCGGCCGTAGAGTTCATCCGACTCAACGCCTGCGAGGGGATCACGGTGAACGACGTTGTCAAGCACCTGAAGGTTTCTCGCCGGCTTGCGGAGCTCCGATTTCGCGAAGCCTGCGGCCATTCGATCCTCGAGGAAATCCGCCACCACCGTCTGGAACGCGTGTGCGCGTTACTGCGCGAAACCAACCTGCCCATTGGAGAAATCGGCAAACGGTGCGGCTACGACGCCGAGACCTACTTGAAGACCCTTTTCAAGACCCGTTTCGGAGTAACGATGCGAGCCTATCGCAGGAATCACGCTCTGAAGCAGGGGGAACCGACGCACGACAGCGGCAACCGTAACGGATCCACCCCATGAATCACTGGTTCTCGGGCGGGCGCTCGCGTCCGCCCTTATCTTGCATCCAGGGGAAGGCGCTGATCCGCAACGTCGTGCATCCGTAAGGAATGAGACGGATCGGTTCCACGTTCATTGGATCCACTCGCGGCATGCGACTCAGCGGCACGCGGCCCGCGGATCCGTCGTAGAGGGTCCACTGCGGCACTCGGATTCCCCGGCCATGCAGTTCGAGGGGCGCGTCTTCGAGCGTCCACGGATAGGAGGCCCTGCGGTCGGTCTTGATGACCTGGAAGCCCTTGGCCATGTCCTTGAGATCGCTTTCCAACAGGGCGTAGTTCCAGGGGGTCTTGGGACGGCACTCGCGGAAGCCCAATTGCCGATCTTCGGGATGCGTCTGCGACCAGGCCTCCTCGATGCGCAGGGCGTAGACGAGTGGCCCTCGCTCGATCGCCACGCTTTGCTCGTGCCAGAACGATTTGCGGAGCGTCATTGGCAGCGTGAGGTCCAGGCGATCACCACGGGCCCACGTGCGCTGAATGGCGACAACGCGTCCGGCCGGCGGCTGGGGTTCGGCCTTTCCATTGATCTCGATCTTTGCCCCTTGGCACCAGGCGGGAATGCGCAGGTGCAAGGGAAAGGCGACCGGCGGCTCGCTCTCCACGCGGAAGGTGACCGTTTCGTCAAACGGATAGGACGTGTCTTCGACGATCGTCACCGGCACGCCGCCAGCCACGCGGGCCGAGACGCGGCATGGGCCATAGACCATCGCCGTCAGCCCGCCGTCGGCCGAGGCCATCCACAGATGCCCGACGAATTTGGGCCATCCCTGGTGCAGGTTGCAGGTGCAGCACTGAAAACCGGTGCAGAGCCCGTAGACCAGGCCGTTTCCAAAGTGGTGATTGTGGAAGGATCGCAGCCCGAACGTCACCTGGACCTGGTTTGCCTGCTGATAGTACTGCTTGGCGAGGAAATCGTCGGTGATCTGGGTTGGAAGGGCGTTGTAGGCGCTACGTTCCAGCCGGTCGGCCAGGTTCACGTCGCCGCTGATCTCGATCATCTTCTCCAGCGAGAACATCATCTCGACTGCCGTACACAGTTCGCTCCCCCGGTCGAGGTCGCGTCCGTGCAAGCCCTCGTCGCCGCCGGAGAGCCCATGGGGCTGGCCGTGCGACACCTCGATGTCGCGAAGAGCGCGACGAGTGGCTGCCATGTGCCGCGACTGGCCGTCGAGTTGGAACGCGACCAGCGGCGTCTTCATGCCCTGGGCCAGGTTCACGCAGTGGAAGGACTCGCCGGCGTTGGCGGCAAACGGCCCTCGCTGGCGATGGATGAACGAGCCTTCGTTGAAGACGTCGGTGAAAGGATAGGTCTGCTGAACCAGGAGCTTCGCCAGGTCGAGGAGCCAGGCGTCGCCCGTGACGTTGTAGAGCCAGAGGACGACCATCAGGTTGTCGCCGCCTCGCTGCTGGCCCCACCACGACCAGTGCCCCAAAGGCTTCTCGGGAAGTGTCTTGAGCTGGTAGCGGAAATAACGCCGCAAACACTCCAGCGCCCGCGGATCGCCTGTGGCGGAGTAATGCTGTTGGAGGACCTTGAGCATGACCATCTTGGGCCACCAGTCCTCCTGCAGGCCTCGCTGCAACCCCGGCTCATGCTTGGGAGGTGCGGCGGTTGGGCGCGGGCCGATATAGCCGTCTTCACGCTGGTTGCGGAGCGTCCATTCAACCCAGGTATTCGCCTTGCGCTTGAGGGTCGAGTCGTTGAGCAGCCAGGCCAGCGGGTAGAGGCCGTCGAGCCAGTAGGGCCCACGTTCCCACGCGTCGCCGTCGCCGCCGAGCCAGCCGTTGCGGGGCCCGAGCACCTCGGAATACCACTCGTCCAAGTGGCCCGTCATCCCGGCGGCCATGCGGCGCAACTGTTCGCGGAGCCAGCCCTGCGCTTCGATCGAACCGAGCGGCAGTTCCGAGCATGCCTTGGGGTGAAGCGGAGGCCGATTCGGCAGATAGCTTCCCTGGTCCGCATGGGCTGCCTGGACGATCGTGGTCAGGAGTGCGGCCAACAACAGGGCAATCGCAGCCCCTTTGAAGCAGAGCGGCATTACATCCCTTGCAGATGTGCGATGCAACATGATGTTTACGTCCGATGGTGAGGTCTCAACGCGACACCAACCTAAAGTCCCCGGCCCCAAAGGCCCAACCGTCCTACGCGACGTCCTCGCGTTCCAATTTGCGGATCGCTTTGATGAAATCGGCCATCGTGGGGCATCGCTTTCTCGGGTCCGGCTCGATGCACCAATGGATGGCCTTGGCCAGGACAGGATTGATCTTCGGCCGGAAGCGGCGGATATCGATCGGCGGCTGGTCATGTGACATGGCGGCCATCCCATTGGCGCCACTGACCCAAGGAAGCTCGCAGGTGCAGATCTCGTAGGCGGTCACGCCGAAGGAGAAGATGTCGAGGCGTTGATCGGTCGGCTGTCGCCGGACCAGTTCGGGCGCCATGTAGTTGGGCGTGCCGGTGCGGTTGCCCGGCTGCATGAACGGCGGCGTGGCCGGGACGGTCAGGCCGAAATCGGTCAGTTTCAGCGACTCCCAATCGCCGGTGAGGATCAGGTTTCGCGGGCAGATATCACGGTGGATGAAGCCGCTGTCATGGACCACTTTGATTGCCTCGGCCACCTGCCGAAGGAATTTCACGCGCAGGCCTTCGAGCTTGGGATCCCGGCCGATGAGCACGGAATTCATGCCCGGCCCGTCGAGGAATTCCATGATCAGGTACGGCTCCCCGGTGGTCGCCATGCCGTATTCGAAGGTGCGGACGATGTAGGGGTGGTTGAACTGGACGGCGATTTCCCCCTCGGAGGGCTTCTTGAGCCCCTTGAGTCGCGACTCGACCAACGCCATTTTCTTCGGATCGAGGAGCTTCAGGCCCACGATCTGCCCCGTCTTCCGATCGCGGGCCATGAAGAACTTCGACATCGTCCCGGAAATCGCCGCGCGAAGCAGTTCGAAGCGGGTGCGGACATCAAGCCGACCGCCGCTGAGCATGCTCTTGAGATGGTCTAGGAACGCCATATGCGAAAGCCCATATCCCTTCTTTCCCCCAGTGAGCGAACCAAACGCCCAGACTCGTCACAATCTAGACCTCCCCGAGCGATTTGGCAAGGACATCTCCCCCCTCTATCAACTATCCCAGGGCAATGTTTCCGGTCCGAACCGCGGAGAGTATACTTCGGACCATGCGTCCCCTGTTGATCGTCAAGTTGGGCACTACATTCCCCACGTTAGCGGCAGCGCGGGGCGATTTCGACGACTGGATTCGACGCGGTCTTGGTCTTCCCGCCAACCAGGTTGCCGTGCTCGACGCGCATCAGGAACCCTGCCTGCCCGATCCCCGGCAGTTCGCCGGCCTGGCGCTGACCGGCTCGCACGGCATGGTGACCGATCAGGAGGCGTGGAGCCAGCGCGTGGCCGGCTGGATTCCCACGATCCTTGATGCGGCCGTCCCGCTTTTGGGGATCTGCTATGGGCATCAGCTGATCGCCCATGCGCTGGGCGGCGAGGTGGGCTGGAACCCTGGCGGCCGGGAGTTCGGCACGGTCGAGATCCACGTCCACGCCACGGCCCGGCACGATCGGCTCTTTGGCTCCCTGCCCGAGCGGCTTACCGTCCACGTCTGCCACGCGCAGTCGGTGCTCCGTCTTCCCCCCGGGGCCACCTGCCTGGCCTCAAACCCTCACGAGCCGCACCACGCCTTCGTCGTGGGTCAGACCGCCTGGGGCGTTCAGTTTCACCCCGAGTTCGACACTGCGGCGGTCAAGACCTACGTTACCGAGTGCGCCGACCTGTTGCGCCGCGATGGGGCCGATCCCGACCAACTGTTCCGCACAGTGACCGACACCCCACAATCCAACGCGTTGCTGCGGCGGTTCGGGGCGATGTGCACAGAGCGGCGAGGGTAAGGGCCAGTCGCCTCTGGTTGGGGGAATGATCCTGCAAACCGCCTCCGCAGCCGGCCGGCACTCCGCGGATCGCCCCCAGGTTAAGGGAGAGAATTGTGGAAAGCCTCACGTGTTGCGATGCAAATTTTGCGTCGCGGCGCACATTCGCAAGTGACAGCTATTTCTGTAGTTCCATTTACGCGAAAAGACGCAAGTGAACTAACCTGAAAGTGGGGGGGGTGTTGCACAATTCAATGGTTGCTACGTAGTTCGACTTGGTATGTACCACCTAGGTTTACCTCCCCCCGCATGGTTTCCGTGTTCCGAAAGTCCCTGGCCCGTGCTCCGCAAGGAGCACGAGCCATGCGCGCAGCCGCCAAGCGGCGCTTGGGTCGGGCCGGATGGCCGTACGCCGAGCGCGAGGGCAATTTTGTCGAGAGCGTCAATTGTCAAAGATCTAATCGGCTCGCCTTTTGGGCTGCCAGGAATCAGCCTAGCAGAACCGCTGGCCCAATTTCAACACGATTTGGCGCGGCGGAATGAGGAAGGACGAAGGGACTATCTCAAAACCCCCTCGCCCGGAGGGGCTGGCTTTACACACATGCTAGCAAAGTCAACTGACCGCGCAGCGGTCGCGGGGCGTAGCCGTGGGCGCAAGCCCACGGAATCAAGCACGCCAACCCGCTGCAAAGCCGCGCAGCGGCGACGTTGGGGCCATGGAACGTCGCCGCTACGCGGCTTTCCGAATGTCGGGGACCTGCGTTCCGTGGGCTCGCGCCCACGGCTACGCCCCGCGACCGCTGCGCGGTCAGTTGCCGAAAGCACTCTCAAACCACCCTCTCAGAACAAGAGTCACGAAACGTAATCCGACGATGACAGGCTTTGCTAGCATGTGTGTAAAGACGAGCCCGGAGGGAGAGGGAATCGACGCCGTGACGTTTTGAGATAGGTTCTGGGGACGAACGACCGAAGGCGGTGTGACGCCGGAGGGTGTCTCACTGCGGATCGGCGACCGGCGGCAATTGGGCGGCCCAAGCGGTGCCGCGGCGGTAAAGTTCCTGGACGGGCTCGGGGCTTAACGCCGTGACGTCGTGGCCCAGCACGCAGTGGAACACCCGGCCTTTGCCGTATTGGTTGAGGAACGCCATGGGGTAGTGTTTGCCATCGATCTTGGACCGGGCCTGGGCGAGCACCTGAATCTCCCGGTCGCCGCCGAGGCATGTGTAAAGCTCATCGACCGTGTCGAACGGCTTCATCCCCCGTGTGATCGGGTGCTGGGCGTCGGCGATCTCGACGGTGAAACTGCCTCGCGGGTCGTGGCCCCGGAGTTTGGGATCCCAGACCCGGCCGGCGATGTCGGCAAACTCGGGCCATCCCTGGAATGCGCCGCACGCGAAGTGGACCAGCACCAGCCCCTTGCCGTCTTCCACGAACTTCTTCAAGTTGGCCCGGGCCGCTTCTCCCGGATCGGGCGACTTCCAGTTCATGTAGTTGAGCACGATGACATCAAAGTCCTGGAGCCGCGCCGAGGCGAGAAAGGCCGGGTCGTCGTTCACCACGGTCGTCAACCGTTTGTCGGTGGCGAGGAACTTGCCGAGCCATGGGGCCGTCTCCTTCCAGGGATGCCCAGGGTACTCATTGCCGGTCAGGACCAGCACTTTCGCCTGGCCCTGAGGACTGGCGGGGGAGGAAACGCTCTGGTCCCCGGCCGCGAGCACGCCGGGGACGGCCAGCAGCAGGAAGGCAACGACGATGATCGTATGGACCGTAGATCGGGACATGCTTCGTTCCTTTCAGGACCCGTCCAAAAATGACTTGGAGAATTGGCCTACTAGAAAGAGAGAATCCGCCGAGCCTTCGACGCTGGACGATCCATGACCAACGGCGGATTCTCTCTTTCTACGGGGGGGCGTGCGTTTCTTCGTCCGTTTTCCGGAGAGTTTGTCGTCCATCCATGAAGCAACTGCCGCTGCACCCGGTGTAGACTTCCGGCGTTTTCCCACGGCAGTTGCTTCATTGGTAGGTCAATTCTCCATGTTATTTCTGGACGGGGCCCTAGACGTTCTTCGTCAAGCCGGGGACCGCGCACACCGGGTAGACGCCGTTGGCGTCGGGCTTGGTGGGCGGCTCCATGTCCCACGTGCACTCCTCGGGCTTGGGCCCGAAATGGAAGTCGGACTTGTTCATCTGGTCCCAGGTGACTTCCCGGCCGCTGTAGCACGACAGTTGCCCCATGACCACCACCTGCGTGCTGCGAACCATGTAGTCGCCGCAGTGGAGCGGGTTGCCGTCGCGAATCGACTTGAGGAATTCCCGGTGCTCGGCCACATAAGGGCTCTCCGTCGGGCCGGTGTACTTCCACTCATTCGGCCCGGTGATCCGCCCGGCCAGCGGATGGGCCGTGCCCTTGGATCCCAGAATGATGCTGGAACACTCGTTGTAGCAGTTGAACGTCGTGCGGCAGAACGCGTAGAGGCGCACGCCATTGGCGTAGTGATAGACCACGCTGTGGTGGTCGAGCACGTCGCCGAGCAGGTTTTGCGGCCCCGACCGCCCGGCAAAGCCGTGACAGGCGACCGGCGGCGTCTCCTTCAGGGCCCAGGTGGCGCGATCGATGTTGTGCACTAGCGACTGGGTGACATCGTCGCCACAGAGCCAGGAGAAGCGGTACTGGTTGCCATATTGGACTTCGAGTTCCCCCAATCCCTTGGGGCGATTGACGGCACCGTAGGGACCGCGGACGAAGTTCTCCTCGATCGAGACGATCTCGCCGATCTGGCCGTCGATTACGCGCTGGATCGTCTCGCGAATGGAGTTGTGGAAGCGGCTCTGCAAGCCCGAGAGCAACCCCAGCTTCTTCTCCTTCGCCACTTGGCTGGCCTGGGCCATGACCTTCATTCCCAGCGGGTCGATCCCGTGCGGCTTCTCGACGAAGACGTGCTTGCCGGCCTCCAGGGCCGCCTTGGCATACATCGGATGGAACTTCGCCGCGCAGGCGATCAGCACCACATCGGCGCTCTCAATGACCTTCTGGTAACCGTCGAGTCCGACAAAGCAGTGGTTGTCGTCGACGGCGACCTGATTCGGCTTGGCCTGCTGGAGCGCCGCCCGTTTGCTGGCCACGCGATCGGCGAACAGATCGCTCATCGCCACCAGCCGCACGCCCGGATCGGCCGTCATCGCGTCGGCCGCGGCGCCGGAACAGCGTCCGCCGCACCCGACCATGCCGATGCGGATCACATCACTTCCGGCCGCGTGAGCCGAGCGGGCCAGCGAAAGCCCCGCCACGGTTGCGCCGACCGCAGCCGTCTTCCGCACGAACTCCCGTCGCGACAAGGTTCGAGGTGTCGTCGTCTCTCGCATGAGGTTCTCCTTGTTGATGAATGACTCGACGGAGGCGGCACCGAGCTTGCGATTGCCCGCCCGACATCACTTTTCCTCTTTGATCCCCACCTCACGAAGCGTCGTCCGAAGCCAGGCCAACGACCGTTCGATCATCGGCCCTCCCTGCCCTTCGCATTCCATGCTCAACACGCCGGAAAACCCGCGATCGCGCAGGATCTCCAGGACGCGGCGGATGTTGGCGGCGTTGACGCCATCGCCGATGGCGCACTGGCTCACGGCGATCCCTGTCTGCGCGCCCCGGACGGCCGCGGCCAGCGAGGGGGTGACGTCCTTGACGTGAACATGCGTGACGCACTCCTTGAACCGCTCGCAGAACGCCGCCGGGTCCTGGCCGGCGATGAACGAGTTGCCCGTGTCCAGGTTCATCCGCAGGTAGGGCGAACTGCAGAAATGCAGCATCTTGTCCATCATCTCGGGGTTCGTGGTGAAGTAACCGTGAACCTCGATATTGATCATGATCTGATACGCCTCGGCCACTTCGACGATCTGCCCGTAGCTGCGTTTCATCAGCTCCAGGGCCTCGTCGTCCGACAGCCCCTCGGGCTTGTGCAATCCGTCGGTCGTGGCGATGCGCTCACAGCCGGCATGCTTGGCCCAGGGGATCGACTTCAGCACGTATGGCACGCCGTACAGCGGCCCATCCTTGCCCGAGAGGGGAAAGGCCGCGTCAAGCTGCGAGAAGCAGACCCCGTACGTCTCCATCTTGCGTCGCAGCAGCAGCGGGTCCTCGTAAAGCGCGATGTGCGGCTGGTAACCCAGGCCATGAATCCAACTCACGCCGTCGATCAGGCCGCATTCGATCCAATGGACGTCGTTGGCCTCGGCCCACTGGAGGCACTTTTCAAAGTTCCAATAGGCCGAGTTGAATGCATCGGTGTGAAATCCGATCTTCATGGGGCATCGTCTCCTTCGGGGCGTCAGATAGTCTGTCTCCGATGGCCTTCAAGCACTGGCGGCCTTCCTTTTGCGCACGGCAGGCACGGCCTTGCCCCCATGGCCGCCACCGGCCAGAACCGTCAAGAGCCCTTCGACAATTGCCTGCTGTTCCGCCTCATCCCCAATCTCGGGCTCGAAGACGGCCCGAAGCTTCACGCCTTCGATCGTGGCCAGCATCAGATTGACGGCGGCCCGGGGATCGGCCACCTCCATCTGACCGGCCGCCGTGGCGGCCACGACCAGGCCGATATACATCTCTCGCACCGTATTGTAGAACTGCAGCCAGCCGGAGCGGACCTGCGGATCCTTGAGCGAGAGCGCAAAGATCTCAGTGGTGAAGACCCGGGTGGGCCGATCGATGACGCAGGTCCTCACGGCCAATTCGAGGACGCGGCGCAAACGCTCCATCGAGTCGGTCAGCGGGGCAATCGCCCGATGGACCTTTTGCTGGTAGGTTTGATAGTAGTACTGACAGGCGGCCAGGATGATCTCTTGTTTCGAGCGGTAGTGGCTGTAGAAACTACCCTTGGTCACCCCGGCCCGCGCGGCGATTTGGTCGATGGCCACTTCGTCGAACCCGCGTTCCGAGAACAACTCGAAGGCGGTTTGGGCCAACAGCTTCGGCATTTGCGGCGATGATCGCGGCATCCTGTCTCTTTCGACGCGGTTCTCTACGGACGCTCACCACGGTTGCAAGCATACTCGTCGGTATCTATCGCGTCAAGCGATTTCTTGAGGGGGAGAGTCGGGGAATGCCTCGCCGACGATTTGCGTCTGTCGTCGCTCTCCCCCGTCTGCCGATCTCGGGGCCCCAAATAACATACTGCTCGGGATGTTATGGCGGAGCCGGAGGCGGCCGCGAGCCTCTTGACGGCGTGGGGGATTCCCGTCATGCTAAGAATGGTGATCGCAGCCGTGGCCACGACCAGTATTTTTGCGGCAAGGGGCAAGGTATGCCGGCAGGACCGTCACTGGACCGATCGACCGATTCGGAGAACCGCGGCCACGTTTCGGTGCTCCCGCCCGTCCAGCGGTGGATCGTCTGGGGACTGCTGGTCGGGCTGCTGCTGTTCAGCACGCAGACGCTCTGGCCGGTGAAGTACACCAACGAATCGTGGCGGTTCATGGTTTGGCTGGGCGTGTGGTTGGCCCACGCCTGCCTTCCGCCAGTCTGGGCCGCGCTGGCCGACCAGCCGCTGACTGTAAGGTGGCCGCGAGCCCTGGGATGGGCAGGCGTCTTGTCGCTGGCGTCGTTATGGGCGGCCAGCCGCGGGGCGTGGGGGGAATGTGAGTTCATCCTCGTCGTCATCGTCTTTGTGGTGTATTCCCTCGCGCTTTCCCTCGTCGGCCGGCTCTTTGGCTGGCGGATCGGGGTTGCCGGGGCGGACCGTGGAGCCGTTCTCCAGGTCTCAACTCAGTTCAGCCTCCGGCAACTGCTTGTTTGGATCGCAGCTACGGCGGTACTGCTGGCCTTGGCGAGATGCATCGCGTTTGACGAAACAGCCCTCCAAGGACAGGTGCGTTCCCTGGTTCGCCAGAACATGTTGATCTATTGGCCACTTGAGGCGGTAATACTCTTGCCGCCAACCATTTCCTGTGTTGGCCTGGTGTTGGCTCGCGGCGATCGGATCAGGTTCGCCCTTTGGACGATCGCTTACATGCCGATCGTTATTACGGTTTGCCTCCATCTCGGAACTTCCCCTTTTGGACCGATTGCCTGGAAAGAAATCCCTCTGTTGGCCATCTTTTCAGTTGTCTTTTTGGGAACGCTTCTGGGCTCTCTGTTGGTTGTAAGGCTCTGCGGCTATCGGCTGCGACGGCGCAAGGATGATCGTCTACCGACCGACGCGGAGTCGCTCGGCATCATTGGGCAGACGAAACAGAAGGGGGACCAGGCAGGCCCGTCACAAGCCATGTTGCCCCCGCCGGCGGCAGTCGCCGAGCGTCGATCCGTCTGGCGCACGCCATTTCCCTATCTGGTCGCCATGATGCTTCTCGTGTGTCTGGGGCTCTCCTGGCCGGCGTGGAAACAGGAACTAGGCCGTCGCGAAGTGGCTTTGGAGTGGAGACTCAAGAAACAATGGAAAGCGATGGGCGCTGACGTGGTTGTTCGTCCGGGAATGGGTGCACGGATCTACTTCGCGGTGAATCAGCCGGTCTCCGAGGCAGCAATCGCCAAACTACAGGATCTTCGCTCAGCGCCTGCTCTCGATGC
>JBDKTH010000592.1:0-3248 GCA_039680305.1 Thermoguttaceae bacterium
GTGGAACAACCAGGGGCTCTGCCCCCCGGGTACGCTTCCGCCGGATGAACCCGTACTTCCTCGGAAACGACCCCCAACTCACAAGGTGATTCCCGGAAGTCCCTTTTCATTTTACGGGCTTCCCACGACCCGTGCTATGCCCCGCGGGCAGCGGTGCTAGTCCCATCGGGTGCGACATCGGGGTAACGCTTGCTGAAGCTTCTCGACGCCTTCGGCAGTAACATCGGCGCTTAGAAGGTAGAGACCTCGCAGTCTGGGCAGACGTCGGAGGTGCGCCAGCCCGGTGTCGGTAATTGGGACGCCGGTGAGGAACAGGTATTCGAGATCGGTCAGCGGTTCGAGGTGCTTTAGGCCCGCATCGGTGATCGGCACCTCGGTAAGCTCCAGTGCCTTGAGTGTAGGCAACTGCGCCAAGCACTTGATGTGCTCATCCCGGAAGCCGGGCGCAGAACGTGCGGAGACAGCAAAGACATCGCAGAATAGATGCCTGTCTACGAAGCTCCGCAGCGTCGGGTGCAGTGGATCGCGGTATTCAATACGCGCCCCGGCGCTCTCGACCGCCTGGACGATGGCGCGTTGCTTGCTCGCCCGGTTCAATTCAACCGCAAGCCAGCTCATGCCCAGGCTGACCGCGAGCATCAACACGATCAACGTTCGCAACCGGTACTGGAACCAACGGCGAGGCTCCCTCGGTGCGACACCCTCCGATTGGCTGTCGCTCACGGTTGGTCGCTGGTCGTTGTCGGTCGATGTTTCCGCCGCTTTCAGATGAGGAAAGTAGAATCCGCGTGCGGAGGCCGTTAGCAGCACCAGGACGAGATTCACCAACGCAACCAACGGAGCCTGGATGCTGAAACCCAGCACGTGAATCGAGCCAAGGATGAGGAATAGCCAGAAAACCCAACGCCATCTCTTCAGCAGGCCGACGACGAAAAGACACTTGGCGGCGAACCAATAGGCGGCCGCGGGAGTTGTGGATATGGCGGGCAGATTCCCGAAAACGCCTTCCACGCCGAGAATCACGACAACGACCCAAATCTGCCAGGGGACATCGCGAAACGAGCTCACCACGTGGTAATCTCCGGCGACCTGTATGGGTTGTCTTCCTGGTGGTCGTTCACGTCGGTTGATCTCAACACTCTGCCGATTGAGTGCGACGGTGGACGGAATGGCAGGGCGTGCCGAAGTTGCGCGAATGCGCACTCCGTTCCCCTGGGTGACACAGGGGATCTGCCCCAGCCCCAGTAAACCGTTGCGATTTTAACCCGTTGGGTGGGGGCGCTGCAAGGAGCGATTCGACGGGCTTGGCGCCAGATTGTTGACAGAGGATGTGGCAGTTGCTATGGTGGTAGCGAGTGTCTCGGGGGGCTCGTCGCGTCGGTTCTCGACGCACAGCTAGTTTCGGCAAATGCCAAGGCTCGTCCTCGGGGGGGTGACGATGTCGACTCGGCGATTTTGGCTCATTTTTGGCCTACTGTTTCTTGCTGCGCTCGGTAAGCGGGTGCTGACATTCTGTCTCGGCCCGGGGGCGTTTGAGCAAGATGCGCCCGAGTATTGGGCGTTCGGCACTGATGTGGCGGCTGGTGACTGGCTGTTGTTGGACAGCCGGGTCGACTACCGGACTCCACTCTATCCGATGGTGCTCGGGGTATTTCAGCGATGCTTCGGCGCGGATGCGCTGATGGCGGTCGTGATCGCGCAGCACCTGCTTCTGCTGGTCGCAGGCTTGATCAACGCCTGGACCTGTTGGCGGCTGACCGAGAGTCGCGTGGCGACGCTCGTGGCGTATGGGTTTTCGGTGGCCTGTCTGATGCGTTCCTGGTTCGGCAACGTGATCCTGACCGAGCCGATGTTCCTATGTTTCTTGACGGCGACCGTGGGAGCCTTGGCGGCCTATCACCGGCGCCCGTCGTTGCGCTGGGCGTTGATGTTTGCCCTGCTCCTGGGCCTGACAGTGATGGTGCGGCCGGTCCCCAAGCTGTTGTGGGTGCCGCTGGTCGGACTGTTCTTTATCCACGCGACGCGATGGGCGCCCGAGCGAGTTCGCTTCCGCCTCGTTGCAGTGCACGCCGCCTGGGCGATCGTGATTTTTTGGGTCGTGCTTACGCCATGGCTGATGCGGAACTGGTTCCTGTTCGGGGAACCGTTCCTTGCGCGCCTGCCCGCGCTGAACAAGTGGGAGGTCTGTTTCCAAGGCGGGTCGGCGGCTCGGCTGCCGATCCCCGCTACGCCGGCCGGCCGGCATTTGCTGGCCCTGATCGGCACGCCGGACGGCGACGTGCCCGATCGCCACTGCTATGGGGCGATTGGGGCCCTCAAGGCGAAAGGGCTGGATCCCGAGGAAATCGACCAGCTGGTGTCGGCCGTCTGCGCCGACGCCATCCACGAGCATCCTTTCGAGTTTGCCTGGCCGGCATTCAAACGGTTTGTCAACTTCTGGCGTGCGGAGGCCGACGACATCCCTTTCTATGGCTCCTCGCGAAAGTTCGACGACCAGCGCGATTGGCGACTGGAGCCGATCGCCAGCCTCTACGATGATGTGCTGATGATGACGCCCTCGCATTGGTGGCGGTGGAATGAAACCTTCGCGATGGTTGTCGGATTCGGATGCTTCCTGATGGTCCTTGCGCCCCGTACCCGGGCCATGGGGCTGTCGCTGGGGGCGATCTTCCTCTACTTTGCCGCCGTGACCGCTGCGGTCGAGGTGGAAAACTACCGCTACCGGATGATCTTGGAGCCGTGTTTGATCATGGCCGTGGTCGCCGGGTTCGCCAATCTCACGCTGCGCGTATCCCGCACCCGGGATGCCGTGCGGTGCGACGTCGGACGCTACTCGGTCGCGGTGCTCACCTCCGGCGCGCAACGACGAAGATGGAAGAGCCCCATGGAAGACGAATGCCTCGAAGAATCGCGTGGTTCTCCCACTTCAGTGCCTGCCCCAGGCAACGGTTGACCAGCGAACTGGGAATCGAGAGGTCGGAGTGCGGGGCCCGATCGCGACGGCCCGGAAGCATCGATGGCAGTCGGGCCAACACGATCGCGGGAAACAGGGCGCAGAGCCGGTAGGACAGCCGCTCGATCCGAAGTCCCATCGGGTCGAGAAAGCGGCGGATCTGCGAAGCGGTGAACCGCTCGCGCGTGGCCACGGCCCTGTCGTGCCGGCTGAACAGCCACTGGTCGGCCGGAAGAGTCATCATCAAAAGTCCGCCCGGCCGGATTCGCTCCACGATCCGCAGCACCCCCGACCG
>JBDKTH010001063.1:0-9298 GCA_039680305.1 Thermoguttaceae bacterium
CCCTGTCCGTGCACCTAAAGGAGCACGGCAAGGGCGGCGCCCCGGTCGGCGAAGGCGATGTGAAGTGGGACGAGGTCTTCCAACTCTGCGAGACCACCGGCGGTACCCAGTGGTACGTCGTCGAGCAGGAAGCCTACGGCGCCACCACGGCGTTGGAGTCGGTGAAGTGCTGCCTCGACAACCTCCGGAAGATGGGCAAGTAATCCGCCTGGCTTGAACGATCGAGACAGGGACGGCAGCCCGCCTGCCGTCCCTTTTTCGTCGCACGCCACGTTCCCCCCGGCCAAGAAGTTCCATTGACAGTCCCTTGGCGGGGAATCACACTGATGGGCAGCGGCAGGGCCCCAAGAAACCCGGCCGCGTTGCGTCCGCATGTTGAAGATGTGCGACACCCCGGCGAACCATCCCACCTTGACAGGAAGCACACCATGAACCGCTCCTTTACCCGCCGCCAGTTCCTCGCCACCTCGGGCAGCCTCGTGGCCGGCGCCGGCGCAGCCTCGCTTCTACTCAACTCGTCTTCGGCCGCCGAGGCCAAGCCCCGGATCGTCCTCGGCACCCGCGACGTGATGCTCCGCGCCACCGGCAAGCCCTGCGTCTGGTCGGCCGCTGCCTCGATCGAGGCCGAGGGGATCGAGGTCAACTTCCGCGATGACCTCTCCTTCCCGGACCTCTTCCACCCGGAAAAGAAATACACCGGCGCCAACCAGGCCGGGATCGACGCCGTCAAGGCCGACGCCCAGGCCGCCGGCCGGCGTCTGACCGCCTTCTGCATGTCGAACCATTTTGACGAACGGCCGGATGCGGAGGTCGAGTGGTGCACGAAAGCCGCCCAGATCGCCCAGGCCTTGGGCGTCAAAGCGGTCCGCATCGATGTCGTTCCCCGCAAGATTCGCAACCGCGACGAGTTCCTCGAACTCTCCGTGGCCACCCTCAAACGCGTAATCGCGGCGACCGAGTCGACCGGCGTCTGCTTCGGCATCGAGAACCACGGCAACACGACCAACGACCCGGCCTTCCTCGAGCCGCTGTTGGAGCGCGTCGGCTCCAAACGGCTTGGCCTGACCCTCGACGTAGGCAACTTCTACTGGTTCGGCCACCCGCTGTCCAAGGTCTACGAGTTCTGCGAGACGTTTGCCGCCCGTGTGTTCCACACCCACTGCAAGAGCATCAAGTACCCCGCCGAGCTGCACGAGCAGCAACGGAAGATGGGGCTGGACTACGGCAAGAACTGCTGCCCGATCTACGCCGGCGACGTGGACTACGCCCGGGTGATCGCGATCCTCCGCAAGGTCGGCTACGCGAACGACCTGTGCATCGAAAATGAATCGCTATCGAAGTTCCCCAAGGCCGAGCAGGGCGACGTGCTGGCCAAGGAGATTCAGTATCTGAAAGGGCTGCTATAGCAAATCCACCACAAGTAGCGAAACAGCCACCACCCGAATAGGCGGCCGGCCGTCCGTTGACCATCCGGTATTCGGCAAGTATATTAGATGGTTTCCAGCTTGTGGTGGCTGTAGCTCAATTGGTTAGAGTACCAGATTGTGGATCTGGGTGTTGGGGGTTCAAGTCCCCTCAGCCACCCCTCACGAGAGCCCGACGTGACAGCGTGTTGCGTCGGGTTCTCTTTTTGCGCGCCCGGCAAGTTCTTTTCGGGAAACTTGGGACTTTTCCCACGATGCCCCAACTTTGACCAGGACACCAAGCCCGAACACGGCTAGAATGCACGCTCGACTTTCCCCCTGTCCGCGATTGGGACACGCCCGGAATCGCATCGAGCCTGATTGACTAGCGTCCCTTCCAGGGGGCAGCCCTTAGCTTCGAGTAATTCATGACGAATTCGACCAGTCGGAATCCTCACACCTTTCACATTCCCGTGATGGGGACCGGGTTCATGATCGACGCCCCGTTGCGGGTCGCCAAGTACGGCATCTCGTCGGTCCTCTCCCTGGTCGACGACGTGCTGGTCGAACAGATGCGACGGTTCCATTCCGAAAAGGCCGGGGAGCCCTACGAGGTCATCGCCAGTTGGGACGAGGATGCGCGCGCCCGTCGGATCACGGCCTACCTGAATCTCCTCCATCGCCTGATCGAACGACAAGTCGAAGAGCTGCAGGCATCGCCCTTTGAGCCCGGCAGCGAGATCACTCGCTACTATGAGATGCTCCCTGAGTCGCCGCTGGCCAGGCAGTATCGCGAGATGCTCGCGACGACCGACCCGGAGCAGCGGGCGCAGCGTCAGGAGCGGCTGCGGCGTCTGGCCGTGCCGGGCAGCATCGACGTCAACATCATGGTCAAGGGGGACCGCGACATCTACCGCAATGGCGAGAAGCTGCCGGCGAAGTACAGCGATGCCTCGGCCGCGCTGCGTGGTTTCGCCGAAAGCCGGCTCCATTCCGCGATCGTCTTCTCGGCCGGCATGAACCCTCGCCTGTACAGCTACACGGCCGAGTTTCCCGATTTCCTTCCCGACGAAAACGGCCAACTCCAGAAGACCATCGTTCTGAAAGTCAGCGATTACCACTCCGCCGCCGTCCAAGGGAAATTCCTGGCCAAGCGGGGATTGTGGATCTCCGAATACCGGATCGAGTCGGGGCTGAACTGCGGCGGCCACGCCTTCCCCACCAAGGGAATTCTCCTCGGCCCGATCCTCGAAGAATTCCGGCAGAAGAAGGCCGAATTGGTGGAACAGGTGCATGCGGCCTACGCCAAGGCCCTGGCCCAGCGAGGCCAACGGCCCCCACAATCGCCGCTGGCCGTCCGCCTTAGCGCCCAGGGTGGCATCGGGACGGCCGCCGAAGACTCGCTGCTGCGGGCACACTACGACCTCGACGGCACCGGCTGGGGCACCCCGTTCCTGTTGGTCCCCGAGGTCACCAATGTCGACGACGCGCACCTCGAAAAACTCTGCGAGGCGACCGACCGTGAGGTCTACCTCAGCGATAGCTCTCCCTTCGGGCTGCCGTTCTGGAACCTCCGCACCTCGGCCAGCGAGGAGGCTCGCCGCCGCCGCATCGCCGAGCGTCGGCCCGGAAGCCCCTGCTCAAAGGGCTACGTCCGGCTGTTCAATACGGAGTTCACCCCGCTGCCCATCTGCACGGCGTCGCGGGAGTATCAGGAGCTGAAACTACGGCAACTGAGCAACGCGGATCTACCCGAAGCTCAGCGCACGGCGCTCCGCGAGGGCGTGCTTGCCAAGTCGTGTATCTGCCATGATCTGGCAGGCGGCGCCACGCTCAAGCACGGGATCGACCCCGCCGCGACACCCGCCGTCTGTTGCGGCCCCGGCATCGTCGACTTCTCCCGCGTCGCCACCTTGAAGGAGATGGTCGACCATATCTACGGACGTCTCTCGCTACTGACCAATCCCGATCGGCCCCACATGTTCCTGCGCGAACTGGCCCTTTACATCACCTACCTGCGCGACGAACTAGCGAGACACCGACTGGGCCTCTCCCCGAACACGCCGAGTTACTTCAGCGAGTTCAAAGAAAATCTGCTCGGCGGCATCGATTATTACCGACGCCTCGCCGAGCAGTTGGCTGCAGAATTGCCGAGCGATTTTCGCGAACGACTGAAGCAGCTTCGCCAGACCCTGGAGACGCTGCCAGAGCAATCGTGATGCGAGCAGGCGTCTAGTAGCGTCCGCCGCGTCCGCCGCCGTAGCCGCCACCACCACCGCCGCCACGTCCACCGCGTCCACCGCCACCGCCGCCGCCGTAGCCGCCGCGTCCACCCCGGCCGCCACCGCCGCCGCCGCCACGCTCCTCGCGCGGCTTGGCTTCATTGACCGTCAGGGGACGGCCATTGTTGTCCTGGCCATTGAGCCCCTGAATGGCCGCCTGGGCTTCCTCGTCGCTGCCCATCTCGACGAAGCCGAATCCCTTGCTGCGGCCGCTCTCACGGTCCTCGATCACCTCGGCACTCTCAACGGTGCCGAAAGCCGAGAACAACCGATTCAGATCGGAACTGCTGACGCTGTAAGCCAGGTTCCCAACATACAACTTCTTACCCAAGACTCGTCTCCTTAATGAGGGGGAGTAGCCCGCTTCGTAACCAAGCGGATGAGGACGAACATCTCCAGACCGGCGCTCCCAACCCCGGGAACCGGCAATAGCATTGGAGTATAACATTAAATAGGCACGATTCCCACGCCTGCAGAACGGATTACTAGGCGAGAAATCGCCAAAACTCCCGACTCCAAGCCGAAGATCCCCTGGAAAACCACTTCCCGGACGCAAATACCCCCCAACAAGAGAATTCAAGCGGCGAACAGCTCGCCGGACAATAACCCGAACGAGGTATCCGCAGGCGAGATGGCAGGCAACGGGTGGCCGTCGTGGCCCGCCTCATGGCGACAGCCCCTCCGGATCGCTTCACCCCCTCGCGCAGGCCATCGTATGCGTCATGCTAAGAATACGATCGGGGATCCGGTCCAGCGGCAGGACATCTTCCGCGGCTCCCAGCGCGATGGCCTCCTTGGGCATCCCGAACACGACGCAGGTCGACGCGTCTTCGGCGATCGTCCGGGCCCCCGCCTGCCGCATGGCCAGCAGGCCCTGCGCGCCGTCATTCCCCATGCCTGTCAGGATCACGCCAACCGCGTTATTGCCAACGCAGCGGGCAGCGGAACGGAACAAGACATCGACCGACGGACGATGGCGATTCACCGGCTCTCCCATGCCCACTCGGACTTTATAGTCGGCGCCGCTCCGGGTGATCGCCATGTGCATTCCGCCGGGGGCCAGCAAGGCCTGACCGGCAAGAATGCGGTCGCCATCCTGGGCCTCTTTGACGCGGATCTGACAAGCCTGGTCCAGCCGCGCGGCAAACGACCGGGTGAAGCCGGCCGGCATGTGCTGGACGATCACGATCCCCGGGGCGTTGGCCGGCAGGTCGGTCAGCACCTCGCTCAGGGCCTCGGTACCGCCGGTCGAGGCGCCGATGCAGATGACTTTATGGGTCGTTTCAAACAGTGAAGTGCTCTTGGCCGGCGAGGTCGAGGCGGTCTGCACCTTCGAAGGTTTCCGGATGCGAAGCTTGGCCCGCGCCGCCACCTTGACCTTCTCGACAATTTCCTCCCCCAATTCGACCATCCCCGAAGCCATGTCGATCTTCGGCTTCGTCACGAAATCCACGGCGCCGAGTTCGAGGGCCCGGAGCGTCGTCTGGCATCCCTTCTCGGTCAGCGAGGAGACCATGACGACAGGTATCGACTCGACCTGCATGAGCTTCTCGAGAAAGGTCAGCCCGTCCATGCGGGGCATTTCCACATCGAGCGTCAACACGTCCGGCCGAAGGGCTTTGATCTTCTCCCAGGCGATCAGCGGGTCGGGGGCCACCCCCACGATGGCGAGTTCGGGATCCTGCCGGAGAATTGTCGCCAGGATTTGACGCATCAGCGCCGAGTCATCAATGATCAGGACTTTGATGGGAGACATAAGTATCCTCAAAACAACGTCACGTTCTCGTTGAACGGCTTTTCCAGCAATGCGGCGGCCGTCTGGCTATAGCGGGTCTCGCGTTCGATGACCCCGATGCGGTTCTCCAACACCTTCACGAGCGCCTTTCCCGTGTCGCTCGAAAAATGCACCCGCAGCGGGTTCTCGCCGCCGAGACGCTCGGCAACGATCGGGATGTTTTCGGCGGCGAGGAACTCACGGATGAACTTGGCATTGCGTTTCCCGACATCCATCGTCATTCCTTGGCAGCGGAACATGTTGGCCCCTCCGAAGACCTTTGCTTGGAAGCGGCGACGGTCGCCGCCCATCTTCATGATCTCATTGATCAGCAACTCCATGGCATGGATGCCGTAGCGAGCCGAGACGGTCAGATCCGTGGCATGGTAGGGAAGCATGAAGTGCGTCATCCCGCCAATCCTCGTCACCGGGTCGAACAGGCAGGCCGCCACACAGGAACCGAGAATCGTACAGATCTCCACAGGCTCTCGGCTGGCGAAATACTCTCCAGCGATAATCTCATGCCGGGGGAGACGGCTGACCGTCCGTCCAGCCTCCCCCGACTGCTGCAAGGCCGCGTTCGTTTGTCGCAACCGCGAGAGGGGCAGCGGGCTCTCCGCCACGGGAAGATTGGCGCCCGCGCGGCGCTGGTAGACCGTGTTGCCGCACGACACGAAGAGTCGCGAGAGCCAGTGAAGGTTTTCCGAGTGCCCAAGAATCAGGTGCCCGTCCTCGGCCAGGTGTTCGGCAAAGCGAGGCAGCAACTGTTGCTGCGTCTGTGCGTTGAAGTAGATGATCACGTTGCGGCAGAAGATGACGTCAAACCGCGTGTGGATCGGCCACGGGTTATCCATGAAATTGATCCGCCGAAAGGTCACCAGGCGCCGCACCTCGGGCCGGACCTGGCAGAAGCCGTCCCATCGCCCCGTGCCGCGAAGGAAGTAGCGGCATTTGAGATCCTCCTCCATAAAGGCAATTCGCTCCAGCGGATAGATACCCTGTTCCGCGGTGCGGAGCACATCGGTGTTGATGTCCGAGGCGAGGATCCGTACGTCCCAGCCATGGAGCGAGCCAAAATGCTCGAGGATCGTCATGGCGATCGTGTGGGGTTCATCACCCATCGAGCAGCCGGCACTCCAAATCCTCAGCCGCCGCGGCCGGCCTTGTGCCGCCCGCCGCTTGACCTCCGGGAAGATCACCTGGCGGAGGAACTCGAAGTGATGGGGCTCGCGGAAGAAGTCGGTCTTGTTCGTCGTCAGGCAGTTGATCATCAACTGGCGTTCGACGCCCGCGGGATCCTGCGTGGCGAGGTAGTCCAGGTATTCCCCGTGGCTGTGCAGGTTCAAATGCCGCAGCCGTTTCGCCAGGCGGGAGCAGACCAGGGCCCGTTTTGCGTCGCTCATCGAGATCCCGGCTTCCCGGTAGATCAGCTCGCGGATGGTCTGGAACTCCTCGTCGGTAAGCGTGGACACGTTGCAGACCGAGGCAACGTTGAACAGCGGTTGTGGGGACCTCAGAATCGTCGGCATACCTCATCCCTTTGTGCCGGGGTTCGCCTCACGACCGCCGGAACAGGGAGACGACTCCCTGCTCCGGCCGATCGACGTTCCATCCAGGCGAGTTCTGCTTAAAACTCTTCGAATCCGGCCTGGCCGCTGGCCTGGCTTCTGGCCGTCACGAGTTCCAGCTCGCGCTCCACGGCCGTTTCCACGTCCGTGGCGTCATGGCGAGGCTGCGACTTGGCGGCGGGCTTCCGGGCCGGCGCGGGCGGTTTCCGAACCGTGGCCTTGGTGACGACCGGTCGCGATTGGACAGGGGTCCGCGTCAGGCCCTTCTTGACCAGGTTGAACTGCGAGACGACCTCCTGGAGCTGCGCCGCTTGGGCGGCCAGCGATTCGGCCGTGCTGGAAAGCTCCTCGGTCTGCGAGGCATTGGCCTGGGTGACCTGGTCCATCTGGGTCACCGCCCGGTTGACCTGCTCGATCCCTCCGGCCTGCTCCTGAGAGGCCGCGGCGATCTCGGCGACGATGTCCGTCACCCGCTTGACCGAGCTGACGATCTCCTCGAGGGTCTGCCCCGACTGGTTGACCAGATTGCTGCCGTTCTCGACTTTCGTCACCGAGTCTTGAATCAGCCCCTTGATCTCCTTGGCCGCCGCGGCACTGCGCTGGGCCAGGTTGCGGACCTCGCCGGCGACGACGGCAAAGCCCCGTCCCTGTTCGCCGGCCCGGGCCGCTTCCACGGCGGCATTCAGGGCCAGGAGGTTCGTCTGGAAGGCGATCTCGTCAATGGCCGTGATGATGTCGGCGATCTTCTTGGAGGACGTGTTGATCTCGCGCATCCCCTGGACCGCCCGGCCCACGACGTCGCCCCCCTTCTCGGCCACGTCGCGCGAATTGCACGAGAACTGGTTGGCCTGCTGGGCATTGTCGGCATTCTGCTGGATCGTGCCGGTGATCTGCTCGAGGCTCGCCGCCGTCTCCTCGAGGCTGGAGGCCTGCTCTTGGGCACCGCTGGAAAGCTCTTCGGCGGCGGCCGCAAGCTGCTGGGAAGCCGAGGCCACCGTATCGGCGATCGCCGAGACTTCAATCAGGGCCCGGGTGAACCAGCGGGCGATCAGCCAGCCGAGTGCCACGGCGACCAGCGTGCCACCGCTGACCAGGGTCACCACCATCCAGAACGCGGAGGTATAGGCGGCGCTGCTGCTTTCGTAGGCTTTCTTGCCCAGCTCTTCGTTGAGCTTGGCCAAGTCGGTGCAAGCCTTGTCCACATCATCGACGATTTCCTTGGCCTCGCGAAGCTCCTTGGCCGCTTCCTCGTTCTGGCCGGCCATGTGCGACTTGATCGCATCCATGCACTTGCTCAAGTATTTGGGGAACCCTTCCTTGACTTTGGCGACGATCGCCTTTTCCTCGGCCAGCTCGGCCATCTGCTCCACGACGCCGAATTCTTTCTGGAAAGTCTTCGCCTGCTCGTTGATGCCGTTGCGGAACGCTTCGCTCTCCCCCTTGTCCGAGGTGCGGGAGGCCCGCAGCACATCCCGGCCGATATAGGCCAGATTAATGTTCGCCTGCTTCACCGCGGAGATGGCCAACAAGTTCTTCGTGTACAGATCCTCCAGCATGGAGTTGATCGTTCCCATCTGGAGAAGAGCCACGACCGAAACACCACCGAGGATGCCGGCCACGGCAAGAAAGGCCAAGAGGAGCTTGGCACGCGCGCTCAGTCTTTGAAACCAACCCATCGTAATATCCCCTGTAACTTAGTGCTTTGGAAACCTGCGTCCTGCCAGGAATTGCGTCTCACCTCCTGGCGAGACGACGTCCACCCGATCGCTGGTGCTAGGCAACAGCCTGCTCGATCGCCTCCAGCTTGTCGCTGCCGACGAGCTTGTCGATGTTGAGCAGGAGGATCAGCTTCTCGCCGACTTTGCCCATGCCGTGAAAGAACGAGGTGTCCATGTCCCCCGCGATCTCCGGCGTCTCTTCGACCTGATCTTTGGTGATGTTCAACACGTCGGAGACGGCGTCGACGACCAGGCCCACAACCTTGCTCCCCACGCTGACCACGATGATCACCGTGAATTGGTTGTACTCGGCCTCCGCCATTCCGAAGCGGGCCCGCAGGTCGAGCACGGGAATGACCGTCCCCCGCAGATTCAACACACCCTTGATAAAGTTGGGCGCATTGGGGATCGGACGGATCTTGGAAAACCCCTTAATCTCCTGCACACGAAGGATCTCAATTCCGTACTCTTCCCCTTGGATGGTGAAGGTCAGGAATTGATCGCAGTCGGTGGCAGAGCCGACTGTGCAATCCATCACGGCTGTTTCAGCCAT
>JBDKTH010001239.1:0-3835 GCA_039680305.1 Thermoguttaceae bacterium
CGCGGGGTGGCCGCCAGCAGTCAGCGGATTCGCGAAGCACTGGCCGCCACGACCGACCTGCAGTTCGTCGAGACGCCTCTGGCGGACGTCGTCGAGCGCGTGAAACGCTTCCACCAGATCGAGATCCAAGTTGACCAGAAGGCACTGGCCGATATGGGAATTGACCCCGATACGCCGGTCACCCGGAGTCTCAAGGATATCAGCTTGCGAACCGCCTTGCGGCTGATGCTCCGCGATCTGGACCTGACCTACGTGATCCAGGATGAAGTGCTGTTGATTACCACGCCCGAAAAGGCGGAGACCATGCTCACCACGGTCGTCTACCCAGTGGCCGATCTGCTCAAGCGATCGAACGAGGATGGAGCGGACGATTTCGACTCGCTGATCGGGACGATAACCTCGACGGTCCTGCCGACCACCTGGGATGAGGTAGGAGGTCCGGGCTCGATCGCTCCTCACGAGGACAGCAGGTCGCTGGTCGTCTCGCAGACCCAGGAGGTACACGAGCGGATTGCCAGTGTGCTGGAGAAACTACGCAAGGCGGCGGGGATCGCGGATGGCCGTTTCCCGTCCGAAGGGCTCTCGCTTGCCGGGCAATCCGAAGGCTTCAGCCTTGGCGACGTCTCGGAAAGCACGAAGAAGATCCTCAAGGCGCTCAATTCGCCGACCCAACTGGAGTTCATCGAAACGCCGCTTCACGATGTGGTGAGCTTCCTGAAGGATTACCACGGCATCGAAATCCAGATCGACCGGAAGGCCCTGGACGACGTCGGGATCGGCAGCGATACGCCGATCACACGCGACCTCAAAGGGATTACGCTCCGCTCGGCCTTGCAACTGATGCTCCGCGACCTGGATCTGACCTACGTGATCCAGGATGAAGTGCTGCTGATCACCACGCCCGAACAGGCGGAGACTCGCCAGGAGACGGTGGTCTACCCGGTGGGCGATCTGGTGGCGGCGTATCGGGATGCGTCGGGCCAGACTTCGCGAGACTTCGATTCGCTGATCGAGCTTATCACGACGACGATCCAACCGACC
Organism: Thermoguttaceae bacterium; assembly: GCA_039680305.1. GTDB lineage: Bacteria > Planctomycetota > Planctomycetia > Pirellulales > Thermoguttaceae > JBDKTH01. Next base: position 1,042 of record JBDKTH010001239.1, read on the forward strand.
ACCTGGGACGAGGTCGGGGGCCCGGGCTCGATCGACGTGTTCGAAAACGGCCAAGCCCTGGTGCTCACCCAGACCGGGGAGGTGCACAACCAACTGGCGGCGTTCTTGGCCACCTTGCGCCGCGCCGGCGGCGGCCAGCCGGCCGATGGGCAAGTGCGCGTGCGGGAGCGTCAGCCGAGGGAGGTCGGTGGCATGGGCATGGGGATGGGTGGGGGGATGGGCGGTATGGGCGGCGGTTTCGGTTCGCCAAGCCGCGAGCAGATGCCGCACGGTTCCAGTCGCCGCCAACCGCTGTCGTCCAGCCGGCCAGCAGGGGCGTCGGACGATCTGCTCCAAGGGCTCCAAGATGTCAACCGCCAGTTGCAGGACAAGCAGGTTGAGAAGCATCGGGCCAAGCAAAAGGGGATGGGCGGCAGCTTTGGCGGGATGGGGGCTGGCGCGGCGTTTTAGGGGCGATCGCCAGACCAAAGATGCGCAAAGGTTGGTGGGCTGGGAGCGGTTCTGAAAACGCTCCCGGCTCGCCGTTCCAGGAGTGACTCGATTGGGTGGGGGCAGTGCCTCGAACCCACTATCCAGACGGGTTTTGGGACGTCTTCACCACTACCGTTGGACACCTGTCTGATCGCCGTGTGACCACCATCCCCGTGCGCGTGGCTGTGCCCCGCGTCTGGCCGTTCTGTGACGTACTCTTTTAGAGCAGATGATTTGCTGGACCGGCCAGGCTCTCCTCGGCCTCTCACTCATCTCTTGGTGAGGATCCGATCATGACTTCCCCCCGCTGTTGCGAGCCCTCATCCCGCGTGTATTTGACCGTGCTGATGGCGATGAGCCTGCTCATTGCGGCGATGGTCTATGTGTTGCACGAGGGGAACCAGATCAGCCAGCAGTATCATCCGCTGTTGCACGCCACTACGGCGATCGAAGAGGATTTGGCCCGAAGCTGTGTCGGCCTGGGAGGCCTATCCGTCGGTCAGGGACAGGAAACGTTGGTTGCGAACGTTCTGGGCCATCTGGCCGACGCCGACCAGTCGGCCCAGATGCTGGCCCAAAGCGTCGACCAGATAGGGGCGGGAGTCCTTTCCTCCGGCCATCAAGGCCTCGAAGGAGCAATCGGGCAGTTGCGGCAGGAACTCAGCAACTTCGGTAGCACGCTGGCCGCCCAGCAGGATCCGGCCCAGAAACTGGCTTCGGATTCCTCGCAGTTCACGCCGAAACTCGAGAGGCTCTTTGAATGCAGCAATGCCATTGAAACGGAAATCGGGCAGATCATCGCCGGCGATTTGAAGGTGATCGTCGCGTTGCAGACGGTGTTGATTCTCACCTCCCTGATGCTGACCTTCGCGATCGTCAGTGCATTCCGTCGCTACGACAGAGCTCGCCGGCGAGCGGAGGAGGAATTGGCCCGGTCGCGTTGCGACGCGGAGAACGCCAACCAGTGCAAGAGTGACTTCCTGGCCAACATGAGCCACGAGATGCGGACTCCGCTGACCGCGATTCTCGGCTACGCCGACTTGCTGGCCGAGGAGCCCGACGCGGTCGACGCCTGCGTGGCGGCGGAAATCATCCGGCGCAACGGGGCCCATCTGCTCGACCTGATCAACGACATTCTCGACCTCTCGAAGATCGAAGCCGGCAAGTACGAGACGAAGCTGGACGCCTGTTCGCCCGTTGAACTGGTGGCCGAGGTTGTCGCCCTGCTGCGGATTCGCGCCGAAGCCAAAGGGCTGACGCTCCAGGCCCAGTATGAAGGTCCGATCCCTGAGACGGTCACCACCGACGCGACCCGCCTCCGGCAAATCCTGCTGAACGTCGTCGGCAACGCGGTGAAGTTCACCGAATTGGGCGAGATCCACATCGTCACGCGATTGAATCAGAACGACGGCGAAGCCCGCCTGGAGTTCGATGTCGTCGACACGGGGATTGGCATGTCCGGCGAGGAATTGGAACGGCTCTTCTCGCCGTTTACACAGGGGCAACGCAAGCTCGGCGGGACCGGACTCGGCCTGGCCATCAGCCGACGCCTGGCGCGAATCCTTGGCGGCGACATCCAGGTGACCAGCCAACTCGGTCAGGGAAGCACCTTCCGCATCACGGTCGCCGCTGGCGATCTTTCCGGAACGCCGATCGTGGAGCACGTCGACGTCCCCAAACCGGCCAACGGCAAACGGCATGGCCAAGGCGAAGGGACCAGCCCCCGGCTCCCCTGCCGCATCCTATTGGCGGAAGACGGCCCGGACAATCAACGGTTCATCTCGCTGATTCTTCGCATGGCTGGGGCTGATGTCACGGTGGCCGACAATGGCCAGATGGCCGTCGAGTTGGCGCTCAAGGCGGAGGACGAGAACGCGTCGTTTGATCTCGTGATTATGGATATGCAGATGCCGGTCATGGACGGTTACGAGGCCACTCACAGGCTCCGCGAAGTCGGCTTCACCCGACCGATCATCGCCCTGACCGCCTACGCCATGAAAGACGACATGGCCAAGTGCCTGGCTGCCGGCTGCGACGCCTATGCGAGCAAACCGGTGGATCGCGAACGACTTCTTGCCATGTTGCACTCGCACATGACGGGGACCGCGCTGGCCACGAAAGCTGCCCCCGCCACCGATCAGGCGGCCAGCCGCTGACGAGTCCCGTGCCTGACTGATTGCGGAACGATCACTGCCGCGCGGCACAAGTGCCGCGGCTAAACAGCTTGGCGCATTGCTGGACAAGCCAAGGCCAACGGCGGATTCTCTCTCCAGCGGGGCTCTCGCGGGCTTCTTCAGCGCTCTTCCGGCGGTCCAGGCCGAAA
>JBDKTH010000846.1:0-5110 GCA_039680305.1 Thermoguttaceae bacterium
GGGCCCTTCGTCAAGCAGGCCCGCCGGGTCGCCGTGGAGGCGATGCCACAGGCTCGACCACCGCCACGCCTCGACCAGCCGGGCCCGCAACGGGTTGCGTTCCACATACCGCACCACGGTCAAGAGACGCTCGTCCGCTTCGATCGGGAACGACTTGAAGCGGCCCTGGTAGAGCGGGCCGGTGCCGGCCGTCCGATGCGCGGCGTGCCAGCGCTGCGTCTGGGTCACCGTCAGCCACCGCATGAACTCCGACAGTTCGCCATCCCGACGGGGCCAGAGCACGAAGTGCCAATGGTTCGGCAGGACGCACCACGCCAACAGCCGCATCGGCACGCGGGCTTTCGCTTCTTGGATCACCTCTTCGAACGCTTCGAAGTCCCGTTCTTTGCCGAAGATGCGCATCCGCCCCACGGCTCGATTGAGCACATGGTAGACGTATCCCCCGCTGGCAACTCGCAAGCGTCGTGGCATGCCCTGAGACGACCCCTTGTCTCCGGTTCCGTCAAGAACAAAGACACCCGTGCCCCTTTATCGTCTCTGCGGGGGCGCTCGACGCGGGAGGCCGTGGTAGAATAGAATGGATGGTTAAGTGATCGCGGCTTGGTTCTACGCTGCTGCCACCGGACTAAGGAAAAAAAAGATCTCATGAGACTTCATCTGTCGCTGTTGTTGCTGTTGTCGTTCCTCGCAATGCCCTGCGGTGCTGGGGAGCAGGCCACGCCGCGGCTGAAAACGCCGGAGACATCCAAGCATTTCCGCAAGTATGTCGATCCTCAGTCCGGGGTCGTTTCCTACATCCTCGACACCCGGATCGCTGAGGAGCAGCAGAGCCTCTATTTCACCCAGAAATCCATGACCGAAGACGGCCGGTTCATCGTCTTCTGGATCTGTGGCGGCCAGCGGCGGAACAACAAGTCCATCGCGCTGGTCGATTTCCGCAACGACGAGGTTCTCTCGCTGGAGATCCGTGGCAGCATCCCCTTCCTCGACACAAACACCGCGATCCTCTACTGGTTCGAGACCGACGGTTTCTACCGAATGGACCTGCGAACTGCGTCCCGTGAGAAGGAAAAGCTGTGTGACATTCCCCAGGAGCTCAAAGCCGAAGGGGAGCGAGTGCGAAGTCTCGCGACGCACGTGACTCTTACGGCAGACCGCGGTAAGGTGTTCATGGATGCCCGGGTGGATGACCGCTTCATCCAGGGGCTGCTCGATATCAAGTCAGGGCGGTTCGAGAAATGGGGCGAGGAGTTGGTCTGCGTGAACCATGGCCAGATCCACCCGACGAACGACCGCCTGGCGCTGTGTGCCCACGAAACGCGGTGGACCGATTCCCAGAATGTCGAACACCGCATCCAGAACGTCGACGGCGTCTATCCCCGACTGCTGTTGGTTGAGCCCAAGGGCAAACGCCGCATCATTCCGCCCGTGAACAACTACGCCACCCACGAATACTGGGCAGCCGACGGCAAGGGCTTCTATTACTGCAGCAGCGGGAAGGAGTACGGGGTGATCTACTACGACCTGGCGAGCGGTAAACAGCAGCGGGTTGCGCCGGTTCGAGCGGCCCACGCCACGATGACCACCGATCATCGCTGCTTCACCTACGATCACAGCGTCGGCCCGTGGTATCGCGGCTGTTCCTGGCAGGTCGGGTTCTACAACTCCCTGACCCAGAAGGAAATCTTCCTCTATTCGGTGCTGCCGGCTTTCAACACGAAGGCAAATCCAAGCAAGCTCCACCCGGATCCCCACCCGCAATTTGTCTGCGGCGACAAGTACATTATCTGCACGATCAACCACGGCGATGGACGCATGGACCTGTCGGTCACTCCGGTGTCGCCCTTGATGGAAAAGACGCAGTGACCGGCTTTTGATTCTCAGGTTTCCAATGTCCGGGCACGTCCCCGCCGGGCTTGCCCCGGCGGAACGCAGGATTGGGTGGCCTACCCCCGAGAAACGCGAAGCCGCCCGTCCCCACTGGGCTCGTCCCAGTGGAACGTGGGATTGCTCAGGCGGCCGCGGAAGTGACGCAATCCTCCGCTCCCCCGAGACAAGCCCGGCGGGACGTGAGGAAAACCGTGCCCGGCGGGTAGTACGCCAATCCTGCGTTCCACTGGGACGAGCCCAGAGGGGACGCGGCAAGCACTGACATTCTCAACCTGAGAATCAATAAACCGAGCGATCGGCGGTCGGACCGGCAGTGGACGAGACCGGAAGCGCTCTCAGCGAGTCCCCCCGGAAACGCCGCGGTCCTTGCCAATAAACACGCTGTTCCCGCTCGTGCCGACGTAGATCGCGGTTGGGTCGTGCGGGCTGATGCTCAGGCAACTGAAGTTGTGATGGCTCAAGCCCGTGTTCTCCTGCTGCCAGGTCGCGCCGCCATCGCGGCTCTTCAACAGGCCCTGAGCGCGGTAATTGTCGTGGTAGGCGTGGTCGGTCGTGATGGCATAGATCACGCGGCTGTCGGCCAGGCTGACGGCCATGGCCTGGACGAACCGGAAGCCGAGGATCCGCCGCCACTGGTGACCGCCATCCGTGCTCACGAAGAGCCCGCCCGGGTAGAGTCGCCGAGTCTGGTGATCGAAGTGCTCACGCGTGGTGAGGTACAGGGTACTGGTCTTTTGCGGATCAACGACCAGCGACGTGATGCCGGCAAACAGCGGTTCGCGGTTGAGCCGCTGCCAGGAGCGGCCGGCGTCGCGCGTGGCATACACGCCGGCCCCTTTGTCGGGCGAGCCGCCCAGGGCAACCACCAGGTGGTTTGCGTCGGCCGGATCAAGCCACAGGCCGCGGGGCTGCTTGACGGCGGCCGGCAGGTCGCCATTGATGCACTGCCACGACTGCCCGCCGTCGCGGCTTTCGTAGAGGCCGCGGTCCTGGCAGCTCACGACCAGGCGTCGCCGCTCCGTGGGGCTCGTGCGATCGAGCACGAGATGCTTGGTCTGGCCGTCCGGGAGGCCGGTGTCGGGCTTGCCCACAATCTGCCACGATTGGCCGCCGTCGGTCGAGCGGCAGACGTCACCGGTGTTTCGGCCCCATTGGCCGGTGCCCGCCCAAACGGTCGAGGGCTTTTGGGGATCGACGGCCACGGTAAACGTGTTGCCGGTGTGTTTCATCCCTTGGAACGAACGCCGGAAACTCGTGCCGTTGTCGTCGCTCACCAGCAGGCCGAGGTCCATGTAGCAGTACCAGAGCCGCTCGGGCCGGACCGGATCGGGGATGACCTGGAACATACAGGTCACTTCGAGGCCCGTGCCGGTGACGCGGCCATCGGGCAACTGCTTGCAGTAGCGCTGCTGCCAGGTGCGCCCGCCGTCGTCGGTGACGAACACCTGACCGCTGGTGCCGAAGACCAACCGATCGGGTTTGGCCGGAGAAAGGGCCAGGCATTCGACGCTCGGTCCCCACTGGGTGAGCCAGCCGTAGTCCATGTTCTTTCGGTTCTTCCCGTCGTCGCGGGCCACCGTGACCCGTTTCCAGTGCTTGCCGCCGTCTTCGGTCTTGTAGACGCCCGCGGTGACCCACGCCCGATCGCCCACGTAGACTACGTCTGCGTTGCGAGGATCGACGACCAGTTCCTTGAGGTTGGAGGTCATCTGCAAGGGCTGATGGCTCGCGCCGACCCGGCTGGGCATCCCCGCCCCGTTGACTACGCGCCACGTCCGGCCCGCGTCGTCGCTGCGGCAGACGCCGCCGTTGAACGGCTGCTTGTCGCGTGCCGTGGTGCGCAGCGACGCGTAGACCACATTCGGTTTGGATGGGGCGAAGGCCAACTCCTCCACGTTCGATTGCGGCAGTCCTTCGCTCGATGCGATCCACGTCTTCCCCTCGTCGTCGCTGCGGAAGATGCCTCGCTGCGTGGCCACGAGGAGCGTCTGGCTCTGACCGGGTTTGAACTCAAGATCGCGGACAATCGCGTCGGCCGGCACCTGGCCACTGGAGATCAGCCGCCAGGTGAGGCCCGTATCGTCGGAACGATACACGGCCCCGGCCCCGCTCTTGTCCCAGCGTGGTCGTCCCACGCCAGCGTAGACCACGTTGGGCTCTAGCGGATCAAAGGCGATCGCGCCGATCGGAGCGGAGAAAGCGTGGCCTTGGATCGGCGGAAAGCCTTCGCGGATCCACTGCCAGGTTTTGCCCTGGTCGATCGTGCGGTGGATGCCACTTTCCGTGCCGAGCAGAATGATCCGGCTGTCGGCGGGATGTACGGCGACGACTTCCAGGAAGTAGTCGTGCAGCCCCTGATTGCGAAGCTCGTACTGCCGTCCGGCGTCGGCCGAGAAGTAGAATCCGCCCACGTCGCAGCCGACGTAGAGGGTGTCGGCATGATGCGGATCCCAGGCGATCGACTGAAGCCACCCGCCGCCGCCCGGCCCCGACAACCGCCACGTGAGATCCGAACCTACCGGGGCCGTTTCGGCCTTCGGAACCGCGGGAGAATCCCCGAGCATCAACACCAAAGCGACAGCGATCCACGACATGAAAGACTCTCCTGTTGTGAGTCCCTGACAACGGAACTCAGAGCCGGGCCGTGTCGGCCCGATTCCGGGGCGGCACGCCCCGGCTCTGAAGGAACTACTGCAAATCCAACGGGGACCTTCCGGTCCCCGTTGGCCGCTGGCCGATTGGTCGAGCGAGGCGTTCAGGCGTTGCGCAACAGGCTGGCCTTGGGCGTGACCTGGTCGATGTTCGGCGTGACGTCGGCATCGACGTTCTTCAGCACCCAGGAGAAGCCGCCCAGCAGGACGTCTTGAAAGATCTGGTTGGTCCAGACATCTTCGCGATGTCCCATCGAGGTGTAGAACACGCGGCCCTTGCCGTGCATCCGGGCCCAGGTGGACGGATACGGCGGACGCTGGTAGCAATCGCCCTTCATCCCCTCGGTCTCCTGCACGAGGATCACGTGCAGGTCCTTGGCGAATTTCTTGTGGGTATACCACTCTTCATGCAGATCGAAGCTCTCGCCGAGCTTGTCGGCGCCGGGGAACATCGGGTCAACGACCTTCGACTTGGCCTTCTGCTGTGGACCATTGACGAAGAACTCGCCGAACAGCATGGCGATGTAAGGGACGATCAGATCGCCGGGGGCGCTGAACGTGACGTTGCC
>JBDKTH010000578.1:0-3954 GCA_039680305.1 Thermoguttaceae bacterium
GACGCCGCCAATGGCCAACCACGCCCACGCATTTCTCGCCGGAAAGAAAACCCCAGCCATGTAGATCACCACCGCCGTGGCAACCAGCACGATCTCGGGAGCAAGCATGGCGATGATTTCGGGCGACATCGTTCAGTCCCTTGGAGATAGTGGAGCGGAGAGAGGGGAGAGGGGAGAGAAAGAAGTCATCCCTGGTCGGTCTGAATCGCGTGAATCCACCAATCCTGAACCCTGAACCCCGACCCCTGCCCCCTTCTCCACGACCAAGCGACGCTCCACGGGCAGCGACGTCCGAGCGGTGATCTCGTTCACCGTTGGCGCCAAGCGGCTCAAGAAGAACTGCGGCCAAAGCCCGATCCAGAGGATCATCACCACCAGCGGCACCAAGGCCAGCACTTCCCGCAACGACAGATCGCCCACCGGATGTTCGCCGTGGCCGTGCCGCGTGGGCGATTCAACCCGCGGCTCTCGCAACGGGCCAAAGAAGACCCGCTGGATGAGCGAAAACATGTACCAAGCCCCCAGGACCACGCCCAGGGTGGCCAGGACGGAAATCACCTTCAACTGGAGTCCCCAGGCCACGGGCGCCTCGGCCCAGGCGCGTTGGAACATTCCCAACAGCAGCAGGAACTCGCCGGCAAAGCCGTTCAGCCCAGGAAGCCCAATGCTCGACAGGGTAAAGACCAGCATGAAGAACGCCAGCACGGGCAGGCGCCGGGCCATGCCGCTGTAGTCGTCGATCTTCCGCGTGTGGTAACGCTCGTACAGCATCCCGACCACGGCAAACAGCCCGCCGGTCGACAGCCCATGGTTGATCATCTGCAAGACGCCGCCCTGCGTGCCAAGCCGGTTCAAGGCGAAGATTCCGAGCATGCAGAACCCAAGGTGGCTGACGCTCGAATAGGCGATCAGCCGCTTGATGTCCTCTTGGACCAGGGCTACCAGGGCCCCGTAGATGATCCCTGCGACGCAAAGCCAAAGCAAAACCGGCATGAGCGCGGCCACCGCCTCGGGGAGCAAGGGCAAGGCAAACCGCATGAACCCGTAACCGCCGACTTTCAACAGGACGCCCGCCAGCAGCACACTGCCGGCCGTAGGCGCCTCGACGTGGGCCAGGGGCAGCCAGGTGTGCAGCGGAAACAGTGGCACCTTGATGGCAAACCCGGCAAACAGGAGCAGGAAGATCATCGTCTGCACCTGCGGGTCGATCGGGCGCTGGCCCAGGTTGGCGGTCAACTGGGGGATCGAAAAGGTCAGCACGCCCGTCTGGTAGTAGTCCCACAAGACGATCGCCAGCAGGCCGAGGAACGTCAGCACGCTGCCGGCAAAGGTGAACAGGAAGAATTTCGTGGCCGCATAGCGGCGCTGGTCGCTCCCCCAGATGCCGATGAGGAAGAACAGCGGGATCAGCGTGAACTCGAAGAAGATGTAGAACAGGATCACATCCCGGGCGACGAACACGCCGAGCATGCCGGTTTCCAGCAACAGCATCAGGCTGTAGTAGGCCGCCGCCCGCTGGGTGACCGCCTCCCAACTGACCAGCACGGCCACGACCATCAACAGCGTGGTCAGCCCAAAGAGCCAGAGGCTCAAGCCATCCAGGCCAACGCTGAAGCGGACCGCGGCGGGCGAATCGGCGCCGGCGAGCCAGGAGGCGTCGAAGACGGCGAACGGCTCGGTCCCGCCCGGGAACTGTTGGATAAGCACCGTGGCCAGACCGAAGGTGACGAGCGTCGTGCCCAGGGCTACCCAGCGCATGCGCCGGCCATCGCCGTCGTTGAGGATTGCTCCCAACGTGGGCACGAGGAGTGTCGCCAGCAGTAGCAGTCCCATGGTGTTCACCGCAGCATCAGTCCAATCAGGATCAACACGCCCAGGGCCATCCCCAGGGCGTAGAACGGAACCAGCCCGCCCGCGAGCGGCCGCAACATCGTGCCGAGCGCCGCCGGCAGCCGGCCCACCCCGTTCACCAGCCCGTCGACCACCCGGCGATCGAACCAGGCGCTCATCAGGGCGATCCCTTCCAGCGGCCAGACGACGAGCACGTTATAAATCGTATCGAAGAAGAACTTCCCGGCCGAAAGACGGTACAGGCCGACAAGATCCATCAACCGGGTCAAGCGATCCACGACGCTCTTCGACCCAAGATAGAGGAACCAGGCCAGTCCAGCGCCGGCCACCGCCACCAGCGTGCTCTCGATGGCCACGGCCGTATGATCCCCGGCCGACGCAGTCACCTCGGGGGCCATCTTCGCCACATAGGCCAGCGAGGGCGTCTGGGCCAGGAAATGGGCAAAGCCGTGCGTCCACTCGAAATAGGCCCCCACGACCAGCGCACAGAATGCCAAGATCACCAGCGGCCAGGTCATTACCCGCGGCGACTCATGGGCGTGCCCATGGGCTTCACGCGGGATGCGCTCGGGGCCGTAGAACGTCAGGAAGAACGCCCGGAAGGTGTAGAAGGCCGTAAGCCCCGCCGCGCCAAGGGCCATGAGGAACAGGACATGGTACAACGAGGCCGCCGAGCCTTCGGCCGCCCGCTGCCCAAGTGCCACCAGGATCTGGTCCTTGCTCCAGAAGCCGGCAAACGGGACGATCCCCGCCAGGGCCAGGCTGCCGAAGAGGAAGGTCCAGTGCGTTGTTGGCATGACGCGTCGCAGGCCGCCGAACCGCCGGAGGTCGATCACGCCGCCCATCGCGTGCATCACGCTCCCGGCGCCGAGGAACAACAGAGCCTTGAAAAACGCATGGGTAAACAGGTGGAACATGCCGGCCGTGACGCCCACGAGCGTGGCAGTGCCCAGGCCGAGGAACATGTAGCCCAGCTGGCTGATCGTCGAATAGGCCAGGATCCGCTTCAGGTCGGTCTGCGTGACCGCGATGATCGCCGCCATCAGGGCCGTCACCCCGCCGATCACGGCCACGGTCTGCTGCGCCCCTGGGGAGGCCAAGAACAGCGGCATGCACCGGGTGACCATATACACGCCCGCGGTGACCATCGTCGCGGCGTGGATCAAGGCGCTGACGGGCGTGGGGCCTTCCATCGCGTCGGGAAGCCAGACGTGTAGCGGGAACTGAGCACTTTTGCCACAGGCGCCCAGCATCAGAAGCAGGCAGATCGCCGTGCCCACCGTCCCGCCCAGGAACAACTCCAGATGAGCCAGTCGGGTTTGCCCCAGCACGCCGGCCGTCTGCAGTTGTCCATCCACCACGACGTCGTGGAAGTTGAGCGTCCCGTAGGTGATCCAGATCAAGAAGATCCCCAGGGCAAATCCGAAGTCGCCTACGCGATTGACCAGGAAAGCCTTCTTGCCCGCTGCGGCCGCCTCGGGTTTCTGGAACCAGAAGCCGATCAACAGGTAGCTGCACAGGCCAACCGCTTCCCAGAACACGTAGAGCAACAGGAAATTACTCGCCGCCACGAGCATCGTCATCGAGAAGACGAACAGCGCAATGTAGGTGAAGAACCGCCAGTAGCCCGGATCGTCGTGCATGTAGCCGATCGAGTAGACGGCCACCAGCAGCGAGACAAACGTCACCGTGGCGAGCATGACCGCGGTGAGCGGGTCGGCACGCAGCGTGATCGCAACGCCGAAGTCGTTGGTTCCCTCTCCCTTGGGGAGAGGGTTAGGGTGAGGGGAAGTGTCCAGAGAGTGGCCATCGGCAGTTCCCCTCACCCCGGCCCTCTCCCCGAGGGAGAGGGAGTCTTGTCCCTTGGCGTTCTCGACCGTCGCCCACTGCCAAAGCGTCACTACTCGTTCAAACCCGATCCCGGTCTCTTTGCCGGCGTGATCGGCCTGCTCGTGGACCTGCCAGACCAATATCGAACTTGCCACAAACGAAAGCCCGATCGCCACGACCGCTGGCCAGTGGCTCCGCGGCCCGAGCACCCGCTTGCCCAGGGCCGCGGTGACGAGCGCGGCCAAAAGCGGCAGGCCGGGCACCAGAAGCAGG